>JAFWWX010000105.1 GCA_017517985.1 Clostridia bacterium
AATTCTGTCCCAGCCCTGATACTCATAAAGGGGCTGGCCGTCAAACTCATAAAGTCCGTGTGCATCCTTCGGGAAATGGGCAGGTACCCAGTCAAGAATAACGCCTATCCCCGCCTTGTGCATCTGGTCAACAAAATACATAAAGTCATGAGGTGTTCCAAATCTTGAGGTCGGTGCGAAATATCCTGTCACCTGATACCCCCACGAGCCTCCGAAGGGATGCTCCATAACCGGAAGAAGCTCAACATGAGTATATCCCATTTGCTTTACATACGGAGCAAGCTCCGATGCAAGTTCACGGTAAGTGTATATACTTCCGTCCTCTTTTTTCTTCCAGGATTCCAAATGCAGTTCATATATATTTATAGGTCTTGAATGTTTCTTCTCATCAAACAGCTTTCTTCTTGACTTCATCCACGAAGCATCGTGCCATTTATAACCATCAATTTCGTATACCTTTGATGCGGTATACGGAGGCGTTTCTGTATGGAACGCATATGGGTCAGCCTTATAGAATACACGACCGCAGTTATCTATTCTGTATTTGTAACAATCGTAAATTTTGACATTTTTAATACTTACTTCCCAGATACCGCCACTTATACGATACATTGGGATTCCTTTGTCCCAATCAGAAAAATCGCCACAAACGGAGACACTTCCTGCATTTGGCGCCCATACTCTGAAAGTACACACTTCTTCGCCGTCGACCGTCTCAAAATGCGCACCGAGATACTGATATGCTTTAAAATTCGTACCCTGATTAAAAAGATACGGAGCAAGGTCGTTTTTCTTTGTTGTCATAAGCTATCCTTCCCTCGAAAATGCTTTTTTGAATGTAAAATCGCATCACATTCATGTCTTTTATATATTATACTACCTTTTTAGTTAAATTTCAATAGGAAAAATAGCTAAAATTGATATTTTAATGGTAAAATTCGACAAAAAAACTCAAAATAATCCAAAAACTACAGAAAAATTATGCGGAGAACCCAAATTCTCCGCATAAATCATTCAAATCAGATGGAAATATTGTTGCCAAGTCGATATAGTTCTGCAAATTTTTCGTGTTTTATCTTGGCAAGAGCCACCATTTCTTCATAAACCACAGGGTCAAGCTTTGCAATATCCTCCGTTTTTGCCTTTCCTTTGTACACTTTGTCATACATCAAAGCCCACTCAATATCCTTTTCCGTGATAGCTCCGTCTGTTTCTGTTACTATAAGGTTTGACTTGCCTTCAAGAAGAAGCTCTACCGCGTGCGCACCCATTCTGCTTGCCGCAACTCTGTCGCGGAGTGTGGGACGACCGCCTCTCTGAACATGAGCAAGTCTTGCAAACTTTGTTTCAACTCCGGTTTCAGCTTCAATTTTCTTTGCAAGATTTTCGCCGAATTCACCGCCCATACCCTCAGAAACAATAATTATAAAGTTTCTTTTTTTGTATGTTTTTGAAGTCTTGATTTTTTCGATAACTGCATCCTCGTCAAAGGGAATTTCCTTGACAGCACAGCCTGTTGCACCTGTTGCAATAGCTGTTTCAACTGCGATATAACCTGCGTCTCTGCCCATAACTTCAACCACATTACATCTTGCGTGGGATTCGCAGGTATCTCTCAGTCTGTCAACCATTTCTATAACGGTATTCATCGCTGTATCAAAGCCGACAGTATAATCAGAGGAAGATACATCATTGTCAATTGTTCCGGTAACACCTATGCAGGGAAGACCTCTTCTTGTAAGGTCCTGTGCCCCTCTGAATGTTCCGTCTCCACCGATACATACAAGACCATCGATTTTATTTTCCGCAGCAACCTTCAGTGCTTTCTGCATTCCGGATTCTTCCTTAAATTCGAGACATCTGTCCGTATAAAGAAATGTACCGCCTTCGTTTATAATATTTGAAACATCGTGCGGACCGAGAAGCTTCATATCGTTTTCCATAAGCCCTCTGTAGCCGCCGTGTATGCCCATCACCTCAACGCCATTTGCAAGTGCTGTTCTGACAACACTTCTTACTGCCGCATTCATCCCCGGAGCATCGCCACCGGATGTAAGCACACCTATTCTTTTGAATTTGTTGGTTCCCATATAGATTCCTTTCCGCATTGGAGAATTGCTATGCCATATATGATTGAGATTTATTTAACAATGTTTTACTGTAATTATTCTTAGTTATTTTACTACATTTTTCCATAAAATGCAAGCGTTTACAAAAAGAAAAGGCAAAAAATGTTTTAATTTTATATGAACAAAGCATATTTTATTATATAATTCCCATTTTTGTCAGGATAATTATACTGGGAAATACCGGAATGTTTTTGTTTTTCGCAAAAAATCACTATAATGCCAAGAAAAAATGTGTTATTTTCTGTGTTTTTAAACATTTGCTAGTTATTATGCACAAATTTTATAAAATTATTTCTATCTTTTGTTACAATTTGCCGTCTTTCCCTTGACAATGAATTATTTTAATGATAAAATATTAACAAATACACATACAGACTTTTGTAATCGGTATATTTCCGAAACTTCAGTCTGCGGAAAGGAAAATTATGAAAGCCGCAAGAAGACAGATTATTGCAGAGCTTATACAGTCCCAGCCCTTTATTTCTCTTAAAGAGCTGGAAGAAAAATTCCCCGATGTTACCGGTATGACACTTCGCCGTGATATTGAGTTTTTTGAAAAGCAAGGAGAACTTATAAAGGTCAGGGGTGGCGCAAGGTCCATGAAGTTCATCAACTCCACTTCTGATGATGGCTATACCGAGAGAGAAAAAGAGAACTATGATTCCAAGGTAGCTATTGCCGAAAAGGCACTTATGTATATAGAAAAAGGAAAGTCTTATTTTCTGGATTCCGGCACTACACTTATGCGACTTGCCGAAAATATTCCAGACGAACACATGACAATCACAACACCGGGCCCGAATATTGCCCTTGAGCTTTCAAAAAAACAGCATCCGATTATAAATCTTGCAGGGGGAATTTTAAACCGTGAAAGTATTTCAGTAACCGGAAACATGGCTATTGATTTTCTTGCCGATATAAATATTGATATTGCATTTATTGCACCGTCGGGATATTCTCAGAACAACGGATTTTCCTGTGGTAACTATGCAGAGTGCGAGCTGAAGAATTTCATCGTAAAAAAGGCTCGTACCGTAATTATGCTTATGGATACATCAAAGCTTGACAAAAATCTCCCCTACACCTTCTGCAGACTCTCTGACATTGATATTCTCATAACCGACAAAAGCATTCCCGCTTCCCTGCTCGACACTTCCGCATACCCAAATCTCAAGATTATCACCTGTGCCGAAAAGGAAAAGCCTGTTCGTGAAATAACAACAAAATGTCTTACCCCTGCCGAACTTGAGCTTCTGAAGAAAATACAGCAGGAAAGTTGATAATCTGAAGTTGACAATTTGCATTTTGTAACATATAATATCCATAATATCCTCACAGACGGGGCAAAAGCATACACCTACAGTACCCGAAATCAGCAGAAAACCTACTCTGACGAAGATACAAGTGCAAGCTATACTTACTATTATGACGGACTGAGAAAGAGCAAAACAGTTGGTACGAATACTACTTACTTCATCTGGCATAATGGTAATATGGTGTATGAGTTTACGCCTACAAACAGTAATTCGTACACTTATGGTCATAGACTGATTAGCTCGGATGATGCAAAGTATGTACTTAACGCTCACGGCGATGTAGTTGTATTGCTTAAAGATGTTGAATACGAGGATCTTTGGCACGAAGGAGAAGACGGCAATAATCTGTATGTTACATATACAGTCACTGAAGTTGTTAAGCGTTATGACTATGATGCTTTTGGCAATGAGCTGAACATTGACACAACCGATACAAACCCGTTTAGATACTGTGCAGAGTATTTTGATACTGAAACCGGTACTATTTATCTCAGAGCAAGGTATTATAGTCCTGTAACAGGCAGGTTTACCCAGCTTGACCCCATTAAAGATGGACTTAATTGGTATGCGTATTGTGTGAATAATCCGGTTATGTTTGTTGATCCAAGTGGTACATATTATATAAGGAAACTAAAAAATGGCAATTACAAATTAGAACCAGAGACAGTGTGGACAACACTCTCATATACATTCTTTACTCCAATAACCCATTTATATTTTAGAGATATAAAAAGTGTTGTAGCTGGAACATCATATGTAAGTGACGAATCGATGTTTTATGATGC
>JAFWWX010000106.1 GCA_017517985.1 Clostridia bacterium
GCTCCTGCAAATTCAATCTGGCTCTGGGGCGAGGGCACAAAACCCGTTGTTGAGAATTTTAAAGAGAAGAACGGCGTTTCGGGATGTATTATTTCGGCAGTTGACCTGCTTAAAGGTATCGGTATTTGCGCAGGAATGCAAACTCCCGATGTTGATGGTGCTACCGGATATATCGATACAAACTTTGTGGGCAAGGCAGATGCAGCTATTGAGGCATTTAAGAATGGTACCGACCTCGTTTACATTCACATAGAAGCTCCTGATGAGTGCGGACACCGACTAGAGCCCGAAAACAAGGTAAAGTCCATCGGTCTTATTGATGCGCTTGTGCTTAAAAAGGTGAAGGCATATTTGGATGAGGCAAAGGAAGATTATAGAATTCTTATCTGCCCCGACCATCCCACTCCCCTCCTCACTAAAACCCATTCAAGCGACCCTGTTCCCTTTATGATATATGATAGCAGAAAGGCTGTTTTAGGAGTAGAAACCTTTACCGAGAAGACCGCAGCCTCCACGGGAGTTTTTATAGAACATGGTCCTTCCATAATGGATAGACTTCTTGAAAAAACAATAA
Organism: Clostridia bacterium; assembly: GCA_017517985.1. The sequence goes on from JAFWWX010000106.1 coordinate 575, forward strand.
ATTGATTTTTGAGGTTTGTTATGAAAAAATTAATTTCATTAATATTAGCTTTTTTTATTGTGTTTTCATTCTCAGCCTGTGGCAGAGTAGAGAATAAAGGTAATCTTTCATCAAACCAAACTCAGTCTCAGCAGGGTCAAATTAGTGTGCTAAGCAGTGAGGAGAAAAATAGTCAAGATTCATCCGATTTAACTTCATCCAATATTTCAAATACCACAACAAGCAATCAAACAAGCCAAGTTGGAATAAGCAATATGCAAACTACTTCTCAAAACTCAACCATTTCTTCAAAACAAACAACAAGCAAACCGACAGAAAAACCGCAACAAACCACCGGTAAAGTTAAAAATGCAATTATTTGTTTTGGTGACAGCATTACCGAGGGTATGGGAATGACCGATAGCGAAAGATACCCGTCAGTTTTAGGTAAGCACCTTGAAAATCAATACCGAGTTTTTAATGCAGGTGTAGGAGGAGAAAACAGCTACACTATTTCAGCAAGAGCAAATGCTCTTGATTGCACAGTTTCAAAGGAAATGGTTTTTGATGTTGGAGTTAAAGAGCTTGTATCCAACTACGAGATATTCAGCGGTATGAACGGTGAAACCATGCGTTTCCGCTATGGTTTTATGGGACATCAGCTTTCAATTCAAAATTTAACCATTGACGGCAAGCCTTATACACTGCGTTATAAAGCAGGCGCAACAGAAATTGAAGACCAATACATACTTTGCAGAAATGATTCCAGCAACAAACTAGTAATTCCCGTAGGTGCAAAGATTAAGTTTGATTATTCTAAGTTTTACGAAAGCCGCTATTGTGTAGTGGTTTTAATGGGGGCTAATGATAGCAGTGCTGTATCTGTCGATGAGCTGATAGAACGCTATAAAAAGATTTTCGCTTCAGCAGATAACTTTATTGCAATAATACCCTTTTACGACACCGATTATACAGCTAAATTTGAGGCTGCGTTTGGAAACAATTGTGTGAATCTGCGTGAGTACTGCAAAGAGGCGGCTTATAAGGACTATAAGCTTACCCTTACCGAGCAGGACAGAAGAGATATTGCCTCTGGTGAGATTCCGATAAGATTTACATATCAAAACAGACATGGTGAATGTCATTTAAACTCTCTTGGTTATAAAATATTGGGTGACCTTGTTTACAAAAAAGGTGTGGAGCTCGGATATTGGAAATAAGACAGATTCAGTATTAAATAAAGACGGTAGATGCATGGTGATTTTCCATGTATCTACCGTTTTTTATTCTATAATCATCATTATAAGCGGCTACGACCTCTAACGCTGTGCGTGCAAGCATCTGTCCCGCATACCCAAGCTCTCCCAAATGCATAACGTATTTTAGAATTACTTCGTACTGATGAATTGCGTATTTTTATATCTTTTTTTAACCTCTTCGGGCAGGTCGCTGTCGCTTATAAAAAAGTCTACATCATCAAGTGTCATACTTACAAACTTCCCCGGAGCATCAAATTTGTCACTTCCACAAAGATATGCAAGCTTTTTTGAATTCGCCCTGAACGATTTTTGTGCGTGCGCGCCTACCTCAGTTGGAGTAAGAATTTTCCCATCGGTACTAAATGAAGTTGTAGCAAAAAAAGCAATATCAATATTGAATTTTGCCACTGTCTCCACCATAATATCTCCACCAAGAATTCCGGGGTACTCTAAAATCTTACCGCCTGTGCAATATGTGGTTATTCCGTTTTCGCCTAAATAATTTGCTAAAACCATGTTGCTTGTAACTACCGTTATGCCCTTTTTCTGTAAAAGAAAATGTCCCATATACTGCGTGGTTGAAGAACCGTCTATGAAAACTATGTCATTTTCCTTAATTAAGTCGGTCGCCTTTTTTGCAATAGCGTTTTTTGCAATCTTCATACTATGCTGACGAAATCTGAAAGGAGAGCTATTGGCATCCTTAAGGGTTGCCCCGCCATAACTTCTTGTGACTAGCCCTTGTTTCTCCAGTAGGGTTAAATCCCGCCTGATACTTGCAGGCGAATACCTTATTTCCTTTACAAGATAATCCACAGTTACATAATGGTTCTCTTTTAATATTTTCATTATTTGGTCAATTCGCTCTTGTTGATACATAATCGCACCGCCTGATTATTGTTGATTATTTTTAAAAATTATCGCAATTATTGATTTTTCTTGCTCATTCAATTATACTGATTTAAGTTAAAAAGTCAAGGAGGCACAGTATATGCAAAAGGTAGAAAAGCTATATGAAGGTAATATACGCAAAAAGTATCTGCTATTTGCTATTCCGCTTATTCTGTCCGGCTTGCTTTCGCAGTCATATAATGTCATAAACTCAATGATGATAGGAAAATTTATCGGCAGCGATGCCTTTGCCGCGACCGCCGTAACTGCACAATTGCTTGAATTTATAAATTCAATCTTTTTTGGATATCTTACAGGTATCGGTATTTACGTTTCGGTCCTTTTTGGTAAAAGCGATTATAAAAGGATGCTTAATGTAATTAAAATAAATTTTTTAATCACCTCGGTTTTGGCGATTGTCATTACTCTCTTTTGTAATATTTTCTGCGGCCAAATCTTTATCGCATTAAATGTTAACAATGAAATATATAAAAATGCCGAAATGTATTTTAGAACCTATGCCTTTGGTTATCTTTTCATGCAACTCAACTGGGGATTTGTATATATATCCAATGGAATGGGAATGACCAAACTTCCGCTTATCGCATCGGTCATATCAGGAGTTTTCAATATTGTACTAAACTACTTGTTTTTAGCAGTTTTAAACAAGGAAATCGGTTATAGTGCTCTTGCAACACTAATTTCAACAGGGATCATAACTGTATTTTACTTTGTAGTGTACATAAAATTATTTAAAAACCTTGGTGTTTCACTTAAAGGATTTGAAATGAATAAGGACGACTTGAAAAAATCATTCAGCTATGGTACACCATCTTTATTCCAACAAATGGCAATGACCAGCTGCGCCGCTTTGGTATCTCCTCTTACCAATACATGCTCTAATGCTGCAATTTCAGGTTATTCAATAGCAAGCAAGGCACAAACCCTTATTCTTACAATCTACCAAAATTCAAGCAAGGCAAATACCAACTTTATTGCACAGGCAATGGGGGCTAAGAAAATTGATAAAATAAAGCAAGGAATAAAAATCGGAATAACCCAAGGTCTTGCTTTTTTCGGTGTAACGCTATTGCTGTTTGTTGTGTTTGCAAAACAATTTACAGGGCTATTCCTTGACCCCGTGCAAGATGCTGAAAGTTTTAAGATCAGCGTTAATATTATAAGATTTTTATTGCCACTTATCTTCTTCAATGTCTTTAACAATCTCTTCCATGGAATTTTCAGAGCAGTAGGGTCCGGAACTCTTATGTTTATTTCAACCCTCATTTATGCGATTTCTTTTGTGGTTTATGCATACGCTCTTTTCAGTTTCCTTCCTGAAGAATTCAAGATTTATGGTGTTCATTTAGCAATGAGTGCAGCATATATAACCGAAGTCACATTCGCAACCATAATTTTCATCACAGGAAAATGGAAAACGCCTGAATATAGAGCTTTGGAGGCAGAAGCTGGCAACACCACTCATTAACCGTTTTCACCTTGCCAAAGTCCAAGGACTTTTTAGGTAGGAATGAAGAGGTAATAGGTAAGAAGTAAGCCCCAAGGATTTATCGTCCTTGGGGCTTTATGTGTTTTGAACTTAATGGCACGAATGAAAGGGCACTGAAAACTGAGAATTTATTAATTTAAAAATTTACATACATATCTAACTTCCTGAGTATCTGCAAGACCACTTGGTTTAATTTCTCCATCAGTCACAAAACCCATCTTTTCATAAAAGCTTCTCGCACGATTGTTTTCTTCCAGCACCCAAAGAGAAATTTTATCATATCCCCTACTTTTGATTTCTTCTTTTATCCAATTCATAGTCCGTTTACCAAAACCTAAACCAATATAATTTGGGGAAAGATACAGACCAACAATTTCATAAAAAGAACCTTTTAAGTCATTATCTCTGGAAACGGCAATAGTGAGGAAGCCGATAACAACATCATCAAGCGTAACAACATAATGCGATTCCTTATTATTTGCAAGCATTTTATTCCATATCATAAGCCATCTGGCATTATGTTCAATGATAATTTCATTTGGAACTATACGACTATAAGCGAACAACCACGATTTTGCGTGAATATCGGCACAATTTTTCGCATCGTCTATTGTAGCAAATCTTATATCAAATTTCATCCCATCACCGCCTAAGCATAGTATAGCATAAAAGCGGGAATAAATCAATGCGAAGCATTGTATATCATCAATTCCACAGGAATTGCATATCATCAAAACGAAGTTTTGTATATCATCAAGCCGACAGAAATACACGCTTCGCGTGATGATATA
>JAFWWX010000107.1 GCA_017517985.1 Clostridia bacterium
GTAGCTATCGAAGTAAACGGCGAAGCTATTGAACTTACCGAAGGTGTAAACGAATATACAGTACAGCTCGCAGGCGAAATGACAATCGAGTTCCTCGACGAAATTGCTGAAGAACCCGAACCCGAGCCTACAACATATCCTGTAACATTCAAGGCAAGTGCAGAAGACGGCGCATCTGAGGATTACGAGGAAACATTCTACGGCGCACTTAATACAGCAGTAACAGCTCCCAAAGCTCCCGAAGCTGCTGAAGGCTATAAGTTTGTTGGCTGGGCGGTTGAAGGAACAGATGAAATCGTTATTAATTTCGGTGTATATGCAGAAATTTCCGTAACATACATTGCTGTATATGAAGAAGCAGAAACATATATCCCCGGCGATATTACCGGAGATGGAAAAGCTGACTTTATAGATGCATCTATGGCGCTCCAGGCGTATGCAGATGTAATTACTTTGACAGCAGAGCAGATTGCAGCTGCTGATGTTAACGGCGATGGCAAGGTTGACTTTATGGATGCAACCGCTATTCTTCAGATGTGGCTTAACAGCTGACTTTGATCCAAAGATTTAAATGTAAATTGCTTTTTTAGCAAAATCCTTGATATATTATAACGGGTAACAGTAAAAGCCTAAATAATATAATAATCCCCCGATTGTCAGATCGGGGGATTGATTTTTGCTTGTTGTAAATGAATATAATAAAAAGGACCATATAGTGCACAAAAAGGAAGGAGCGAAACCGCAACCTTCCTTGCTGTGCATGTTAAATTATTCCGAAGGGATTACAAGAATTAGGCTCTTGCTACCTTTCCGGATCTGAGACAACGAGAGCAAACATAAACTGTCTTGTGTTCGCCGTTACCAACAACTGCCTTAACTCTTCTGATGTTGGGCTTCCAAGCTCTGTTTGTCTTTCTGTTGGAGTGGGATACATTGTGTCCGAATGTAACACCCTTACCGCATACTTCGCACTTTGCCATTTTGTTGCACCTCCCTGTAAAAGAGAAAATATTACCGTCTTCGCTGTGCATACGTCAACGGAACTTCCTTTTGATAGCTTCATATACGCATAAATATCCATATGCATACTGAACAACATTGCTATTATAACACAACTCTTTTTATTTTGCAAGTGTTTTTTCAAATTTTTTTATATTAAATAAAATTTTTAACAATTTACAGAAAAACGCAACTCGTTTACTCCGTCTTTTGCACATTCTGTGGTAAAAATTACTGAGTATATCCGAAAATATGTCTTTGTACTTGAAAAATTCGGTCGGGTATGTTATAATGAGTTTGCAATGCAAACTCAATGAATTGCCTTCGGCATGAATTTAAATCTATAATTTCATGAATTGAGCTTTACGGCTCATGAATTGCACTTCGTGCATTAAGCGTTTGCAGCGCAAACGGGCAATTCAATTCATTGAGCGAAGCGAAAAATTATGGCATAGCTAATTCATGACAACGAAGTTGTCAATTCATTAAAAGTCAGTTGCATCTAAATCATTTACTTATTCTATAATGTTTAACAAAATATATAAGGGAAGCATTTCAATGTCAAAAAAGAAAATACAGATAATATCCACCGTAATAATTGCTTGTATAATAATGGGTTTTGTGGACGCAGTACTTCAACCTGGATATGCCGTAAAATCCGCAATTAAAATGGTGTTGTTCCTTGGACTCCCGATTTTATATTCTTTGATAAATAAGGATAAAAGCTTGAAGAAAGTAATGATTCCTGACAAAAAAGGAATACGCCTTGCTATGCTTCTCGGTGCTTGCGTTTATATTGTTGTTCTCGGAGCATACCTAATCTTCAGAAATGTATTTGACTTTTCTGCACTTACAACCAGTCTTACAGCGACAACAGGAGTGAAAAAATCAAATTTTCTGTTTGTTGCCTTGTACATATCTCTTGTAAACTCTTTGCTGGAGGAATTTTTCTTCAGAGGATTTGCATTTATAACTTTGAAAAAGTACACAGCGCGCAGGTTCGCATACATATTCAGCAGTGCGCTGTTTGCACTGTATCATATAGCGATGATGATAGGTTGGTTCGGACTACCGGTGGTGGTTCTGTCAGTGGCAGGGTTGCTCGCAGGTGGAATAATATTCAATTGGATAGACGAAAAAAGCGGAACAATATATCTATCGTGGTTGATACATATGTTTGCAAATTTTGCGACTAACACAATAGGATTTATGCTTTTTGCAGGATAAGAAGCTGCTGTATATTTATAAAACGGAGGATTATATATGAGATACAGTTTCGATGTGGAGATTTCAGAAAAGGACTATTATGAATTCAATTTTTATCATCTGTTTAATTCGGAACGCGGAAAAAAATCTATACTCCGTTCAAGGCTTCTTGTGCCGGCAATTTTCTTAATCTATCTTTTATATTATACCGCCAGGGGCGAAGATTTTTCGGCGCTTCTCTTCAGCAGTGTTATTTATCTTATTCTATCCCTGATTTGGTTTTTTACGGTGAAGCCTCTTGAAAAGCTTATATTAAAGCTTCGTATTACATCATTGCTGAAAAAAGAAAAGCGTCCGTATGCGTCAAGATGTACAATGGAATTTTATGATGAGCATTTTGTTGAAGTTACGGAGGATTCGAAGTCTGAGAGCAAATACGATGCCCTTTACAAAGTAGCAATAAACGAAGGAAAGGCGATTTACCTTTACCGCAATTCCATTGTGGCGAATCTTATCCCTTTCGGAGTGTTCAAAACGGAAGCCGAAAGAAGTGAATTTCTTGATTTTATAAACAAAAAAACAAACAAGGAAAAGGAGTTTTAGCAATGAGTTTTGATATGGAAAATTCAAAAGTGTATACCGTTGCACTGTCCAATATTATAAAGGAGTGTCAGCTGAAAGAAATCTACTTGCCTAAAGATGCTTCGGAAATTATGATAGAGCGAGCAGATATAAACAGACCCGGACTTCCGCTTGCAGGATTTTTCGATCATCATGAGCCGGGAAGAATACAGATTATTGGTAAAGTTGAATATAGATATTTGCTAAACTTGACAGAGGAGGAAAGATACAACAGTATTGAAGCATTTCTTTCTCACGGTGCGGCAACCGTTGTGTTCAGCTCAAATCTTAATGTCTTTGAAGAATTTATAAAGCTTTGTGAAAAATATAAAGTGCCGCTTCTTGTTTCCTCTATGGGAACATCTGAATTTATGGCATCGCTCATATCCTTCCTGAATGTCCAGCTTGCTCCCCGAATTACACGCCACGGCGTTTTTGCCGAAGTATCCGGCGAGGGAATGCTGATTTTAGGTGACAGCGGAGTAGGTAAGAGCGAAACAGCCATAGAGCTTGTAAAAAGAGGCCACAGACTTATTGCAGACGATGCTGTTGAAATTAAAAGAGTTTCATCAAAAACGCTTGTAGGTTCAGCCCCCGAGCTTATAAGACACTATATCGAGCTTCGTGGAATTGGTATTATTGATGTAAGAAGAATATTTGGTATGGGTGCAGTAAAGCTGACGGAAAAGATTGACCTTGTGGTAAATCTTGAGCCGTGGGAGCAGGGGAAATTCTACGAGAGGGTAGGAATGGAAACGGAGTATACGGAAATTATGGGTATAAAAGTGCCGTCAATAACAATTCCCGTTCATCCCGGACGTAATATGGCAATCATTCTTGAAATTGCCGCGATGAATAATAAGCAGAAGAAGATGGGCTACAATACCGCTGAAGAATTTAATAAAAGACTAATGGGACAGGTAAGCGAAATCGATAGTAACAGATAGGACTGCTGAAATTTTAAAATGTTTGTGTGTTCCGTAGACTACAGTGGGGAAATTTTATAAAATCCCTTGACAAGGGTGGAATAATAAATTATAATTACAAGGGTATTTATTGAAATTAATATGTTGTCGGAAATTCACCAAGTTGATTTCAGACGGAACGGAGGATTTTATGTATTATATCGGAGTTGACCTTGGCGGTACAAATATTGCGGTAGGAATTGTAAATGAAAAGGGTGAAATGCTCAGAAAAGGCAGTGTTCCCACAAATGCAAAGAGAGAGGCAGACGAAATTATAAAGGATATGGGTGAGCTTTGCAAAAACCTTATGGCAGAACAGGGAATCACAGCAGATGACATTCAGTATGCCGGCATTGCAACTCCCGGTACTGCAGACCACGATACCGGTGTTGTTGTATATGCAAACAATCTTCCCTTTGAAAATTATCCTCTTGCTGCAAAGCTTTCGGAGTTTTCCGGTATAAAAAAGGTTCTTATTGAGAACGATGCAAATGCCGCTGCTAAGGGCGAAGCTGAAATGGGTGCTGCAAAGGGTTGCAATAACTCTGTAATGATTACTCTCGGCACAGGTGTCGGCGGCGGAATTATTATAGATAAAAAAGTATATTCCGGCTTTAACTATGCAGGTGGTGAACTTGGTCACACAGTAATTGAGGTTGACGGTGCAAAATGTTCCTGCGGTAGAAACGGATGCTGGGAAGCATATTCCAGCGCAACAGGTCTTATTAATATGACCAAGGCAAAAATGCAGGAAATTAAAGATACAGTAATGTGGGAAATAGCTCCAACTCTTGATGAAGTTAACGGAAAAACTGCTTTTGATGCTATGAGAAAGAATGATAAGGCAGGTATTGAGGTCGTTGATAAATACATAAAGTATCTTGCAATAGGACTTGTAAATATGATTAATATTTTCCAGCCTGAGGTTCTTGTTATCGGAGGAGGTATTTGTAAAGAGGGTGACAATCTTCTTGTTCCTCTTCAGAAGCAGATAGATGCTCAGGTGTACGGAAACAGTAACAACAAGAGAACAGAAATAAGAATTGCGTCTCTTGGAAATGATGCTGGTATTATCGGTGCAGCTATGCTGGGACTTTGATTAATCAGGAAGTTAAATTAAGTATTTAGTTATTGAGTAATAAATAAGCAAGCCGCGGAGAAGTGAGTCTTTGCGGCTTGTCGGATTGTTTTGCAAAGAGCGTTGAAAGGAATGGTGAAATGAAATGGCGGATAATAATGAGAATATCAGCTTTGGTATTTTTTCGGATGTTGTGCCGGTAAATTCCGATAATTCCCTTATGTTTAAAAACCATAAGGGTCAGGAGATTGCACTTGTAATACCGGAAAAGCGACTTGCGCAGATTTCTGAAAGATACGGTTATCCTCTTACCGAATTTGAGTCAAGAGATATTGCTGAAAGTATATCTGAAACCGCAGACTTTTACGGTCTTTTTATCAACGAAGAAATGATAACAGAATCAATCCGTGCCTGCTCTATATTGCAATTTGATACAGACCGATACAAGGGTGGAAACATTGATTACAGTATGATAGAGCAAATATCCGTGCTTAAAGCACTGATTCACGAGAAGATTGACGAATATGCTCCGGGAATTGACGGTGAAATAAAGAAATTTCTCGGTTTCAGAACAAGCGAGGACTTTGATGCCGACCTCAAGAAGATACTTGACGAAATAGTAATAGACCTTCTTATTTTCAGAGAGGGAAATTTCGACGACAATACGGTTATCGAAGCGGCATACCTTTTCTTTGCGTCACTTGACAGAAATTACGGCAACGAAATTGATGAGTTTTTTGAATTTCGTGAGAAAAAGCCAAAGCCCGGTACAAGCCTTAAGGATACGGCAAATCTTCTTTTTGCCGTGTACGAAGATATGTGCGGTGGCGAGCTTGAGTAAATTCGGAGGATAGTGCTTGAATAACTTAGAAAGATATTTTGAAATTGACTTATCTGAGCTTGATACGGAAAATCTTTTCTTTTCACTTATAAAAAAGTGTAAGGAAAAGAATATCTTTGAAAACTCCGAGCTTTTGTATGTTGATTCCGAACTTAACAGAATGATAGAGGAAAGCGCAAGACTGTGCGGAAAAGGCTACATTAAGCAGGAAAGTGCAAAAATAATGCTGAAAAATATCTTTATGATACTTGACAGCGTTTATTCTGTTTCGGATTTCAGGGAAATAATAAATTGCATAAAGGAAAGAAAACTCTTTGAAATGTGGCGAAGAGGTGTTTCTGAAAGTATTGCATATTTTGACAGAACACAGAAAAACATTTTTCACCTTGAGCATTTCTTTTATAAATATCCGCAGCTTAAAGCAGACTTTGCGATAAGTCTTAAAAATGATTATGCTTTTTCCAATATATACACCCACAGTTTTGAAAACGCAAAATTCACAAAAGCGTTCTTTTCAATCTCGGAAAACAAAAGCTTCAGAGAAGTTTGCCATCGCTCAGAAATCCTTTGCACCGAATGTGCGATTATGGAGAAGATGTCATATTGTGACCTTCTGCCGATACTTAATGAGCGAGGAAGTTTCCGTGCCGACGGCGGCGTAAAGTATACAGCAACATTGATTGATGCGATTATTATTTCAATGTGCTACGGTGCGTTCTACAGATGTGAGGGCTTTTATCCGTCAAAGGAATACGCAAGGGAAATACTTTCTGAAATAGTAAATGAAAGCATGACGGAGCTTGAAGAAAATATAATGTCTTATCTTAAGATTGTAGTTGGAAGATACAATCTCAGGACAGTTGAAAAACAGGCAAGTTACGGCGAAAATATTCTAAATGTTTATGAATCCCGGCTTTGTGAGGAAAATATTAACCTTCTCGCAGGATATCTTGCAAAGGTGATTTCAAAAAAGAGAACAACCGAAAAGGGACTTATGAATTTAATTCATTTTGTGTAAAAATGAGTGAAATCAAGAACAAAAACCTTTTTTTGTGCATATAATTTACCAAGCACAAAAGGAGGTTTTATTTTTATGCCGAAAATTTTTTTAAGTCCGTCAACCCAGGAGTTTAACGCTTACACAGGTACTGCGGGAGGAAATGAGGAGTACTATATGAATCTTATCGCCGATGCGATGGAGCCATACCTTTATGCAACCGGAATAGAGTTTGTAAGAAATGACCCCTCAGGCACAGTAAACGATTCAATTGCACAGTCAAATGCGGACAGATATGACCTGCATCTTGCACTTCATTCCAACGCATCACCGGAAAATATTGCCGGAACACTCAAAGGATCTGATTTTTACTACTATACCCGAAGCCTTGAGAGCAGAGAGGCAGCAGCGACGCTTGCTGATAATTTCCAGAATATATACCCTGACCCTGAAAGAGTACGTATAATGCCCACATCAAATCTTGCAGAGCTTTCGCGTACAAGAGCACCTGCAGTTCTTGTGGAAATAGCATATCACGATAATCCAGAAGATGCCGACTGGATAAGAAATAACATAGACGAAATTGCAAGAAATCTTGTTCAGGGGCTAGCAGAGCATTTTGGTATTCTCTTTGTAACCCCCAACGAGGGCTATGAATACAGCATAGGAGTTGTTGTGACAGACGAGGGCAGACTCAATATAAGAGAAAGACCTGCGACAAATGCAAACATAATAACACAGGCGCCGAAAGGTGCGGAACTTCGTGTGTTCTGTAAATCCGGTAACTGGTATGTCGTTGAATATAACGGTGTTCTTGGCTTTGCCTTTGCACCTTATGTTGCAGTGAGATAACATATCAGTATTTGAGATTTTATAAAATCTTTAATGGGTTTTGTAAAATCTCTTTTTGTTTGTGTGTAAAAAGAGCCTTGAATCTGTTGATTCAAAGCTCTTTTAAGTTACAACTCTGTTTTTACATTTTAAGTTGATTTAAAAAATCGTCTGCTTGTTTGCGGTCGGTAAATATGTATATTTTTTTGTCACGGTATTTGGAGAGTAAGCCCAACACTTGTGGTCTGTTTTGCAGATTATAATTTTTTATAAATTCAATAAACTCTGCATCATATTCTCCGTCTTCCACCCAAGGCATATCACTTCGCGCCTTGCCTTTTCTTTCCATAATCCCTAAAATACAAACTTCTGTCGGATAGTCCAGAAAAATAACTGTATCACAATGTTGTAATCTCAATTCCATTGTTGAATTGTAGTTGCCGTCTATTATCCATTCGTCAAGCTCAAGTATGTCAGATAACCGCTTTAAAAAGATTGATTTTTCTACTGTTGTTCTGTCCTTGTTCCAGAACAGCATATCCAGATGAAACAGCGGAATACCGGTAATTTTGTGCAGGGCTTTTGAAAAGGTACTCTTACCGCTTCCCGGACAACCGATTACAATAACCTTTTTCATATCTTTCCTATCCTCATATTTACATTTATAATTTTCTGTAATCAATTATACCATAAAAAATTTAATTAGTAAATAGTCGAAGATGTTTTCCAGCACGAAAAACTTTATTGCATTGTACGGCGCTGTTGACGATGGGCGAAAATATATATTATAATGCTGAAATTAAGGCATGGGAATGCTATTGCAGTCTTGACAGAGATGTGTTTCAGTGGTATAATAACAGCTTGAAAGGACTGACAAAAATGAAGAAATATAAAATAATAGATGCCCATTGTCATATATACCCCGATAAAATTGCGGAAAAAGCATCATTGGGTACAGGGGCTTTTTATAATGTAAAAATGGCTTATGACGGAAAGATAGATACTCTTTTTACAGTTGCTGAAAGAGCAGGGATTGACAGATGCCTTATCCATTCCGTTGCAACAACCGCAAAGCAGGTTGCGAGCATAAACAGCTTTATTGCACAGGAGGTACAGCTTGGAAAAGGCAGGTTTATTGGTTTTGGCGCACTTCACCCTGATAGCGAGGATATAAAGGGGGATGTTGAAAGCCTTATTTCCCTTGGACTTTGCGGTGTAAAGCTTCATCCGGATATTCAGGGAGTTGCAGCTGATGACCCAAGATGTCTTAAAATATATGATGAGATTGCAGGAAAAATACCGCTTCTTATACATTGCGGTGACAGCAGATACAATATGTCTAACCCGGAACAGATAAGCAGAGTAATGGATATGTACCCGCATATGACGGTGATTGCCGCACACTTTGGCGGATATTCGGTGTGGGAAAAGGCGGTTGAATGTTATGCCGGAAGAAAGAATGTATATGTTGATACAAGCTCATCTTTCTGGAAGCTTTCCGATGAGCAGATAAGGGAATACATAAAAGCCTATGGAGTTGACAAGGTTCTTTTCGGTACAGACTACCCGATGTGGGATGCCTGTGACGAGCTTGACAGACTGTTCTCTCTCGGACTTTCGGAAAGGGAATATGATATGATACTTCACGAAAATTTAGAGAGACTTCTCGGATTATAGTTTTCAAGGAGATATTATGGCTTACAATAATAAAAAGAAGGAAATTAAAGTTACAAGCTGTGACCTTTGCCAGTACTACATTTATGACGATGAAACGGACAGTTATTTTTGTTCCATAAATCTTGATGAGGACGAAATGGTGCGTTTTCTTTCCTCGTCGAACTACGCCTGTCCTTATTTTGTAATGTACGATGAATATAAAATTGTAAGGAAGCAGAACTGAAACGGTGTAGCAGAAAGATGGCTGACTACAACAAAACGGATATGCACATAAAATTGTGCGTATCCGTAATTTTTTTAATATTAACGGCATAGAATTTAGAAAATTCAATTGCGGGGTGAAGTTATGAAATTTACCGTAAATAAACCTTCTGTGTGGTTTTATAAAACAGAAAACCTGACAACTGAGGTCAGCGATGAGCTTCTTTTCGGAACTGTGCTTGAGCTGTTGTCTGAAAACGAAACAACGGCATATTGCAGAACAGACTACGGATACTGCGGATACATAAACAGATGGGACTTGTGCGACTGCATTGTAGAAGATTGCGGTGACAAAAAAAAGCAATTTGTATATAGCTCTTGCGATATTCTTCAAACTCCGGAATACAGGCTTGCACCGGTGATGTCATTGCCAAAGGGTGCAAGAATAGAAATTGCCGAACAATATAATGAAAGATTTTCAGCCTGCATTGTCGGAAATAAGAAGTATTATATTGCAAATTCTACACTTTGCGGCAATATTATCGGGACATTCCGTGAAAATCTTGTGGCTGTTGCCCGTTCCTATCTTGGAACTCCTTATCGATGGGGCGGAAAAAGCAATTACGGAATAGATTGCTCCGGACTTGTGTTTATGTCTGCAAGACTCAGCGGGAAAAATGTCTTTCGTGATGCTGTTCCGGATGAAAGATATGTAGATATAATAGGAAAGGAAAATGTACAAAAAGGGGACCTTGTTTATTTTAAGGGACACGTTGCAATAGTTGAAGGAGGGGGAAGAATTATTCATTCCTCTGCAAGATATGGCAGAGTTATTTCCCAGGAATTTAGAGACAGCGGTCTTTGCGAAAAGGATATAGTGTGCTATGCATCAATAAAATAAGCCCGGCCAACAGTAAGAAGACCGGACTGGGATAATTTCTGTTAAAGCATTTTTACTTCTTTTATGCAGTGCTTGCAGATATATTTTCCGAAGTAGGGGACAAGTTCATTTTTTGAGTTGCAAATGGAACAATGGTTTGTAACTGGAGTGATAACGATACTTTTTCCCGAAACGGAAAATGATATTTCATCACCTATTTCAAGTCCGGTTTGTTTTCTTAGGTCGTTTGGAATTACAACTCTTCCCATCTTGTCAATAATTCTGATTGTTTTATCCGATGCCATATGTATACGTCCTTTCAGGGGAATAACTGTACACATTATATCATATATTTATTTTAATCAACCATCTACTTATCCTAAAACGTAAAAATATTTTTTTTTGCTAGTTAAACTTAAAAAAATTTACAATTTATTACAATTTTTTAAATACTCTAATACAGCAGATAAAGCTTTACCTCGATGTGATATTTCATTTTTTTCTTCATCGCTTAACTCTGCCATGGTCTGATTAGAATCTTTTAATAAAAATATTGGA
>JAFWWX010000108.1 GCA_017517985.1 Clostridia bacterium
ACAGAATATACCAGAGATTGAAATTCCAACACCGCCCACTGATATTCCTAAACCTGAGGTTGACACCCCCAAGCCCCCCGTACTGGATGAGGAAAACGGAAATGAAAACAACGGTAACAACAACGGAGAAAACGAAGATGTAATTATTCCTGATGAT
The DNA here is from genome assembly GCA_017517985.1 of Clostridia bacterium. The sequence goes on from JAFWWX010000108.1 coordinate 158, forward strand.
GAAATTACAGATGATGACATTATAGTTGATACTCCGAATAAGCCCACAGTGCCAGAAAGTAATGGTAACGGTAATTCAGGTAATCAAAACAATACGCAAAATACCCTTTCGGCATTTGAAAGTGAAGTACTTGCGCTTGTAAACAAGGAAAGAGCAGCTGCAGGTCTCTCCCCCGTTACAGCTTCTAATTTAAAATTAAATTCTGCTGCAGCACAGAGAGCCAAGGAGCAGGCAACACAGTTTTCTCACACAAGACCTAATGGTCAGAATTGGACAACAGTTCTTTCTGAATATGGTGTAAGCTACAAAAGAGCCGGTGAAAATGTTGCATACGGGCAGTCAACTCCAACGGAAGTAATGACAGCGTGGATGAATTCACAGGGACACAGAGAAAATATTCTTGGTTCAAGCTATACTGAAATAGGAATTGGTGTATACCAGAAAAATGGTACATACTATTGGTCACAGTTATTTATAGGTTAATAATTTTTTGGGGCTGTAATAATTACAGCCCTATTTTTATTTTATTATCTATTGCAAAATATGATTTAATATGATAAAATTAATATAATAACGATAATTTGGGAGAAATATATTATGGATAAATACGAAAATAATTTTGAAATGACAGAAAACCTGTATGTTGAGGTTATAAAAAAGATGATTCCCGGTGCAAGATATATTATATATACTGCCGCCGTGATTCTCCTCGCTGTCAGTGCGTCTGTTATGATAATAGGAAAAAACTACACTATGGGAATACTTTGGTTTATCCTTTCTGCATTACTTGTTTTTGGCGGATATTTCGGAATACCACTGAAAGCAAGAAAAATTTACAGAAGACAGTTCCCCTCCCTTTGCGATAAAAACGGTATTTTTAGTAAAAATATAACTTTTTTTGAAAACGAGTTTAAAGTTACAGAGCCTAATAATTCAGCAAAATTTAAGTATTCTGATATTGCAGGTGTCAGTGAAACAAAAAATTTATATGTCGTACTTTTAAGAGATAAGAATTTTATATTTCTTAAAAAGGACTGTTTCAAGAATGCTTCAAATTCTGAATTTATTGATTTTTTGATGATAAAATGCAATGCAAAGTAAAAACGAAAGGTACATATAATAATGAGAAAAATTACGAGCTTTACAGTTGACCACACAAAAATTTCAGAGGGGATGTACATATCAAGAATCGATGGCGATATTACAACATACGATTTGAGAATGAGAAAGCCCAACGGCGGTGATTATATCAGTATTGGCGCTATGCACACAATGGAGCACATGTTTGCAACATTTGTTAGAAACTCTCCCCTTTCCGATGATATTATTTACTTTGGGCCGATGGGCTGTCAAACCGGCTTTTATTTACTTGTGAGAAATGCCGACCACATGCGTGTGTTTGAGGAGATAAAAAGTGTCCTTGAAAATATTATAAATTATAATGGAGAAGTTTTTGGAAATTCAGAGATTGAGTGTGGAAACTACAGAACCCTCGAATTATCTTTGGCGCATTATGAAGCAAAGCGATATCTCGATGTGCTGTTAAACTGGACAGATATGACATTCTCTTATATTGAATAATTTGATTTACAAATAAGAAACAGAATTGTGTTTAATAATTAATACAGCTGTGCTATATATAATGTATAAACTAATACCTGACACGAAGATATTTTCCGGGTGAAAGGTCACGGTTTGAATTGCAGAATAACTACAGATTTTGTCTGTAAAAATATAGCTGTAATAGCCGTACTCTACCCGAATAGAGTATGGCTATTTTTTATTGAAAGGATTTTGATAAGTATGAAGCAAACTTATAAAAACGGATTAACTGCACTGTGGTTAATAATACTTATTGCTTTGCCGATAATTGTTTCTGTTATTGCTCTGTGTATCGGCACATTTGAAATAACTCCCGGTGATATTTTATCATCACTCTTTTCAAAGATTACCGGAGAAGGTTCTCTGAATCCAAGAATCGAATACATATTATGGGATAACAGACTTCCGAGGATACTCCTTGCTCTGCTTGTTGGCGCAGGTCTATCTATATCGGGATGTGCATTTCAGAGCCTGTTTGCAAATCCCCTTGCAACTCCCGATACTTTAGGTGTTGCATCCGGCGCTTCTTTTGGTGCTGCACTTGCGCTTCTTTTCGGATTTAGTTTTCTTGGAATACAGCTGTTCTCTATGGCTATGGGACTTCTTGCGGTAGTTCTCACAGTTATATCCGGCACAGGAAGAAGCAAACACAGCTTTAGCGGAGTTGTTCTCGGCGGTATAATGATAGGCTCGCTGTTTTCGGCACTTATTGCACTTGTTAAGTATACAGCTGACACAGAAAGTCAGCTTCCTGCCATTGAATACTGGCTTATGGGAAGTTTTAACAGTGCAAGCTACGAGAGTCTTGCTGTTGGTGCTATACCAATAATATTTGGAATAACAGTTCTTCTTCTTTTGCGTTGGAGAATGAATCTTGTGGTGCTTTCCGACGACGAGGCAATATCAAGTGGTGTAAATATAAAAATCCTCAGAGCTGTTATAATAGTTTGTGCAACAATGATTACAGCTTCCTGTGTATCTATGAGTGGTCAGGTTGGATGGATTGGTCTTCTTGTTCCCCATATGTGCAGAATGAAGTTTGGAAACAATCACACAAGTATTTTACCTGCAAGTGCATTGTTTGGCGCAGGATTTATGGTTGTTGTTGACACGCTTGCAAGGACCATATCCTCCGCAGGACTTCCGCTGTCCGTTTTGACAGCAATAATTGGAGCTCCGTTCTTTATACTTTTGATGCGTAAGACAAATGGGCTTGGAAATTAATCTTAAAGGAATGAGTATATGCTTTTGAAAATTAAAGATGCTTCTTTTTCATATAAAAGAGGTATTAAAATAATAGATAAATTAAACTTTGAAGCAGATAGAGGGGATTTAATAGCTATCCTTGGTCCGAATGGTTCAGGAAAGACAACGATGCTTCGATGCATTATGGGATTCTTAAAATTTAATCAGGGTACGAGTTGTTTTCGTGGCAAGAATATTTATAAAATACCTTCAAAAAAACTCTGGAATAAAATTTCGTATGTTCCTCAGGCAAAAGGTTTTATCTCATCAATGCTTGTATCTGATATGATTCTTCTCGGACTTGCGTCCAAAATAGGAGTATTTTCAACTCCAAGCGACAAGGATTATAAGAAAGTTACCGAAATAGCAAAATATCTTCAAATAGACTATCTTCTTGACAAAAAATGTAATCAGATAAGTGGTGGTGAGCTCCAGATGGTGCTTGTTGCAAGGGCCTTAATTTCAGAGCCTGAACTTCTTATTCTTGACGAACCTGAATCTAATCTTGACTTTAGAAATCAGCTTATAGTTCTTGATACACTTTCAGCTCTTGCATCGAAAGGCATGTGTGTTATTTTTAATACCCATTATCCTGAGCATGCTCTTACCAGAGCGAACAAGTCGCTGATACTTAGCAAAGGTGGAAATACAGTTTTTGGAGAAACTCAGAAAATTGTTACGGAAGAAAATATACGTAACGCCTTTGGTGTTTCTGCAATCATAAGCGAGGTTGAAACTAAGGGGAATATATATAAAAGTATAATGCCACTAAAAATAACAACAGATATTACAGAAAAAAACTTACAGGATGACGATAGATATGCTATAGCTGTTGTATCTGTAATTTTTTCAGATTACTCACTAAGCGAAAAAATAAACTCTATGTTTTCTGGCTTTTCAAAATACATAATCGGACGTATGGGTATGCCCTACAACAAGGGAGGTGTATACATTATTAATGTTACACTTGATGCACCAATAAGCA
>JAFWWX010000109.1 GCA_017517985.1 Clostridia bacterium
AAAGCTGCAAAATAATAAAAAATAAAATAGTTTTTAAAAGCCTTGTTTCAAAACGAGGCTTTTTTTATTGTGCTATAATATCATCTACACCTTTTTTGATTTAAATCCCCCGCACCTTCACTTTAAACTTGCAAAAAAAAAAAACGGTTTAGAATGTGACTAATTGTTACTTTTTTTGGAGAATTGTTATGAAAATAAATCAATTTGGTAGGTCAATGATAGAAATGCTCGGTGTGTTAGCCATTATAGGGGTACTTTCCGTTGGTGCTATTGCCGGATACCAAAAGGCGATGATGAAATATAAGCTCAACAAACACCTGTCTTCTATAAATTTTCTTATTAATACCGTATTACAATATAAAGACTCGTTTCCCAAAGCCGAGTTGGGAAAAACCTTGCACTACAACAAACTGCTTTTTAAATTAAAAGCTTTGCCTGATAATTTTACATACATATCAAGCGAAGACATAATAAATGAAAACATATTTAATACACCTATACTTATTTTACATAATCGTGAAGAAAATAATAATCATGGTTTTATTCAATTTGAGTTAGGAAAACAATCTGATTATATGGCTGACATTTGCAGAAATATCCTATTTGCCGCCAAAGAAAATTCTAATAATTTATGGCTGGTTCAATCATCAACCAAAATTGATGGCGTACAAACTATAAACCCTCGTATTTTCGGAGATGATTATTGTAAAGATTCCAACAACAAATGTTTATCTTCATTAACAATAAATGATACGGAAAATATATGTTCTAATTGTGCAAAAGACAACAATTGTTACCTACATATTCTATTCAAATAATTAAAAACGGCACCATATAGGTGCCGTTTCGAAAAAATAATACCGGAAGAACCTTAGCCCTCTTCCATTAGGCTACTTGAAAGAATTAACCCGATTACGCTTAATACCGATGTTAAATCCAAGCTGGATATAAAGCATTCCATCATGTTTTGTATTATTTACAAAGGTATGCGGAATATCCTTATAACCGGCACGCACGGTAAGTGCATTACCTGTTGCATGAATTTGCCATCTGTATTCAAGACCACCGCCATACGTAAGTCCTGAACCATTATGGCTCAATGGTGAACCGTTAAGTTCTTCTATCGCCTTACGATGCTTACCGAAGATATATCCTCCTTGTCCAAACACATTCAAGATATGTTCAGATTGACCGACATTCATAATATTCACATGGAACGTTGCATCGGCACCATAAGAAAAATATCTCTTTCCGGCCTCTATCGCTTCAGCATTATACTGACGCGTTAATGCAGTAGCACCCACTGTCAGAGATATCCATCTCCAATCATGGCGATAACGCAATCCTACTTCCGGAGTATAAAAACCCTTATCTGCAGACATTGCATCACGACTGACACCGCAACCGGCAAAAATTTCAAGCCCGTGACCAAAAGCTTCTGCTCCCTTTGCACGGATTGTTTCTGTTGTACCATCAGCTTTCTTCTTCAAGACCGTCACTGACTGATAGTCAGGTAAATCTTTCAAAGATTTCTCAAGATACGCAGCAATCTCCTTAGAGTTTGACTTACCACCTTTTACTTCATAACCTGCAGTTGTTATATCAACACTTACATTCTGTGCACTTACGGTATATACAGAAACTGCCATCAAAATGGCGATAAAAATCTTTTTCATACTTTTTTTGTTTTATAGTTATTTAAATAAAATTAGCGGATTTGCATTACTTGCTCCCCGCAATAAGAAATTTGGAGAATTCCATCAGCTACATCAAATGTGTAACCATCAACAACTGTCGACAGATTTCCATCTCTCCAATTCCACATCTTCAAAGTAGTGTTTCTGATATTGCGCTTACAGGTATCTCCCAAATAATACGCAATTCTATCACCCATATCCTTTGAAATAGCAGGAATCCAATGATCAGAAACATACAATCCACCATTATATTCTGCACTGAAGTTTCCTTCGACAAAATATCCGGCAACTATTGCTCCCTCATCAGGTACAACCGTATCCATATCAAATACAATTGCAACAGCTCCCAACTCTGTACGAATAACCATACACTTCTTAGCGCATGATTTTTTTTCGTCATCGGCCGGAACAGCACTGATATCAGCACCTACAATTTTTCCCCATTCAGGAGGAAGAATTTTATCAACCTCAGGGGTATACTCCGGTGCATCAATCACCTCTTCAGAAGATAACAATTCATCAGAAATGTTTTCCTCAACAACCTCTTCCTCAACAGAATCAGAAATTGAAGTTGTATCCTTCTGAACATCAGTTTTTGAATCTGCAGACTCCTGTATAACAGCAATCTCTTCATCATACTCAAAACCGACAAAAGAGCTTTTCTCACACGAAATAAGAAAGAGGCTCATAAAAGCTACGACGAGAGTAGCAAAAAAAGTTTCTTTAGCCATATATATTTAAATTTTAATCAATAAGACAAAACCATAAATATGAAAAATCTTTTCAAATTTTCCAAATAATCAACACAATACCAAACACAAACCTTATTTTAACAAACTTAATTTATCACAAAAATCGCTTATTTACAAGAAAAACTTTTAAATTCAGTCCTGTTTTTGACAAATTTTCCGATAAACGATATAAAAGACACATAAACACTTCATAAACTTAAAAAAAATCTTGTATATAAAGACGATATTTTTTATTGTACTAACAGTGAAGAAAATAAATTGAAAGGATAAAGTTATGACTGCACCTTTAATGCCAAAAGCAACTGCTGTGTGGCTTGTTGAAAACACGACTCTAACATTTAGGCAAATTGCCCAATTTTGTGAATTGCATGAGCTTGAAATTCAGGCTATTGCTGATGGTGATGTTGCATACAACATCATCGGAATCAGCCCTATTGCCAACGGACAATTAACTTTAGAAGAAATCTCGCGTTGTGAAAATGATGCTTCCGAAAATTTGCGAGCAAACGCTATGGAACGCAATGTAAAAGAACAAAACAGCAAAAACAAGAAAGTTTTGTCGCCATCTCAACGCAATGACAAGCCGTCTGCAATTTTATGGCTCCTTAAAAATTGTCCGGAAATTGCCGATTCGCAAATCAGAAAACTTGTCGGGACCACAAATCCTACTATCGATTCGCTCAGAAACGGAACTCATAAAGATATGGCAAATTTAAGAGCTAAAAATCCGGTTGCAATCGGTCTTTGCACTGAAAAAGATTTAGAAACGGCACTTAACAACGCCAGAACAAAAATTGAAAAAGCAGCATTAAAAGCTGAAAAAGCAGCTAAAAAGCCTGCTAAGAAAAAATCAACAAAAAAGGCTGTCACAAAAAAGAAAACTGCTAAAAAGACAACTTCAAAAAAAGTTGCCAAGAAAAGTAAATAGCATATTTAATTAAAAAGAAAACCCTGCAGTTCGAAGCACTACAGGGTTTTCTTTATTTTTTGCGATAAATCAATTTATCTTTTATTTTTGCCATATATTTGAATAATTGACAATCAGGAAAAACATAGCAAATTCCCCACATAAAAAGCATCAGTCCTACCACAATATTTAACAATCCGACAACAAC
>JAFWWX010000040.1 GCA_017517985.1 Clostridia bacterium
ATATCGGCATAGGTGAAACTGATAATACAGTAGCTGCTCCTATAAAAGAAAGTTCAAATATTGATTTTGACGAAACCTTTCCTTATTACGAAAAAATATCAAATGACTCAAACGACGAACACAAGGAGTATGAAGCTTCAGAAAACAATGGCTATAACACACGAATGGATGATACGGTAAAATCTTCAGTATCTGATATTAATAATCATATAAACAGGAATCAAGCCAGCGAAGTCCCTTCATCTCTGCGTGAGGCTGTCAAAATCGCATCTGCAAGCAACGAAGGTAAGACAATGAGCTATTTCAGCACTGCTACTGCCCAGACATCAGTTCAATCTTCACCTAAACGTTCTGCTGATCCTGTTGTCGGATGGCTTGTTTGCATAAGCGGATGTCATTTTGGTGATTCTTTCAGTATTTACGCTGGAAAGAATTCTGTCGGAAGAAGCGAGGAAAATCGTATAGTTGTTCCGGAAGACAAAAGTATTTCAAGAATTAAACACGCATTGATCGTATACGAACCTAAAAAGAGAAACTTCTATCTTCAGCCCGGAGACAGCAGCGGACTGACATATCTGAATGATGATTATATTACAGAATCTCATAAACTTGCAGCACTTGATACAATTGAACTGGGTGACAGCAAATTTATGTTTGTACCATTATGTGGAGAAACATTTTCTTGGGATGAGCTTATGCATAGAGGAGAATAATCTTTTATGAAAAGATGTTTAGTTTGTTTTAACGAATATGATGATGGATTTCGGGTTTGCCCACATTGCGGAAGTATTGAAATAACAGAGCCGGTTGAATCTATTCATCTTATTCCCGGAACAATACTTGCAGACAGATATATATTAGGTCAGTCAGTGGGGTCAGGTGGATTTGGTATTGTATATAGTGCGTGGGATTTAAAGCTTGAAACCATTGTTGCTGTAAAAGAGTTTTATGTGAGTCGGCTTGTCACAAGAGCTAAGGGACTTAAAAACCTCATTGTCACGAAAAAATCTCAAGAGGAATTTGATTACCGAAAGGCACGATTTCTTGCAGAAGCCAAAAATATGGCTAAATTCGGCTCACATAGAAGTATACCTAACGTTTTTGAGTTTTTTGAAGAAAATGATACTGCATATATTGTAATGGAACTTCTGCAAGGCATCGCACTGAATGACTATCTTAATCAATCAGATTCAAAAGTTGATACCGAATTTGCATTGATGATTGCAAATGAAGTGGGAAATGCACTTGTATCACTTCATGAGCAGAATATTTTTCACAGAGATGTTGCTCCTGATAATATTTATATTTGTTCCAACAAAGAAATAAAAATAAAATTGATGGATCTGGGTGCGGCAAAATTAGAGGATAATACTGATGATATAATTGATATCATTCTGAAACCAGGTTATTCACCAATTGAACAATATGATAACGGTAAGAATATCGGTCCATGGACCGATATTTACGCTTTGGGTGCAACACTTTATACTATGTTGACCGGAATTAAACCTGACGAATCAACTAATCGAAAAATAAAAGATGAAGTTGTTCCTCCGAATGTAATCAATCCGCTTATTTCTGAAAATTTAAGCAATGCTATAATGAAGGCAATGGCAATTGACAGGCATATGCGTTTTAAGAATGTTCCCGATTTTTTGAGTCAATCAACGGCGAACGAAAAATCATCCCGATTGAAAAAGAAAAGAAAAGAAAAAATATCAAACGTTTTGCCGGAATTGCTGCTTCCTGCTTAACATTAATTATCGGTTCAGTATTGGTAGGCATTACATATTTTAATAAAAAGAACGAACAGGTTCTTGATGACGCAGATATTGTTGTCTGGTTCTCGGTAGCCGATGGTTCTACTGAAGAAAACGCAATGAAGGAAATTGAAGCCCATTTTGAAAAGGAACATAAAAATGTAGAGATAGAGCTCGTCGGAATTCCTGAAGCAGAATATGAAAAACGCTTAAAAGAAGCTGCGGAAAAAGGAAAACTTCCGACTTTATTTGAAAGCTCTGGACTGCCTGATGATATTTTAAACAAAGCCAGATCATTGGATAACGTTATCGACTCGGAACAGTTCAAGAACGCTTTATTCCTTGACGATTACTCCGATTATTATGACAACAAAAAACAGGTACCGCTGGCGATTGAAGTTCCTGTGGCATACATAATTACAAGCGGGGCAAGCTGCATTGATTATTCCGGCAATTACTTCAGCAGTCTGTCTGACTTCAATACTGACGCTGTTTCATACGATGACAGATATACAGACTTGCTGGAATCAAATTTTGAATTGACTAATTGTGGTAAAAAAGAAAATTTTTTTGTTAATGAAGATGATTCATCCCCTGTTTTACTTTCCTCAACAATGATTCTTAATGAAGTCAGAGCCAGCCTGATAGATTATGGAAAAGATTATATATACTATAAAAATGATGAAATTCATTGCAGATACATATATGAGTGGAGTATCGGAGATGGTAATAAAGCTGAAGTTAAAGCTGCTGAAAGATTGCTTTCATGGATGCTTGGTAATGTATATCAGAATTATCTGATGATCAGCATATGTAATGATGGTCAGATTCCCGTAAATAAAAACTGCTTTGAAACAAAACTTGAGGAACAGGGACAATATCTTTCGGCAATATCAGATATACATAAGGATTTTGTTTTTGAAAGAAAGGAGAAATAAGCGTGAGTAAACGATGTCTGGGATGTATGGAATTATTCGGAGATGAATTTGAAATATGTCCGCATTGTGGTTATATCGTAGGAACACCCGCTGAAGAAGCAGTGCATATTGAACCAGGAACATTGCTCTACGATCGTTACATTGTTGGTAAAGTTCTGGGATATGGCGGTTTCGGTGTAACTTATCTTGGATGGGACGGCAAACTTGAACAAAAAGTCGCAATCAAAGAATATCTGCCAAGTGAATTCTCTACAAGAATGCCGGGACAATCTCAGATAACAGTATTCAATGGCGAAAAGAACGAGCAGTTCTACGATGGCCTGAATAAGTTTGTTGAAGAAGCAAAGCATCTGGCAAAATTTCAGAACGAAGAAGGAATCGTAAAGATTTTTGATAGCTTTGAAGAAAATGATACTGCATACATTATCATGGAATTTCTTGATGGTGAAACGCTTACAGCATATCTCAAAAGAGAAAAAACTATTCCTGAAGATGTCGCAGTTGCAATGATGATGCCTGTAATGGAATCGCTTCAGATAGTTCATGCCGCCGGTCTTCTTCACAGAGATATTGCACCTGATAATATATTTCTCACCAAAACGGGCGAAGTTAAGCTGATAGACTTCGGCGCTTCAAGATATGCAACAACATCACACAGCAGAAGTCTTACAGTTATCATAAAGCCCGGCTTTTCACCTGAGGAACAATACCGGAGCAGAGGAGATCAGGGACCGCACACTGATGTGTACGCACTTGCTTCTACGCTATATAAGATGATAACCGGAAAGACTCCGCCGGATGCTATGGAAAGACGTGCGAAGTACGAAAATCAGAACAAGGATATTCTTGAAGAGCCACGAAAAATTAATAAAAAGATTTCTCGTAATCGTGAAAATGCAATTCTGAATGCAATGAATGTTCGTATTGAGGACAGAACTCCCGATATAGAACATTTCATAAAAGACCTTAACGCAGATCCTCCTGTAAAAAGAGTCTACGGAAAAATCAAGAAGATAGACCTTTATTCATGGCCCTTATGGGTAAAGATTCTTGTGCCTTCACTATTATCATTAATACTTGTATTTGGTGCAATGCTATTTACAGGTAAAATCAATTTTTCAAAATACACAGAAAAAATTGAAATTCCGGAAAATATTATGATTGTTCCCGATGTTGAGGGAATGTATAAAGATGAAGCGTTGAAGCAGCTTTCAGACAGCAATCTTCTTCCTTCTGCAAATGGTTCTGTGGAATCGGAATATATTCCTGCCGGTAAAGTAGTTCTTCAGTCACCAGTAGGCGGCTCCTATATGGAGATTAACGGAACAGTTTTACTTACAATAAGCAGCGGCAAGGAGGTTTCTTCACCAGAAAACGGAGTTTCGACAGTTCCTTATGTAATATGGGATAAAAAAGCTGATGCAGTGTCAAAGCTTTTGAAGGCAGGACTTGCAGAACCTGAAATTGTTGAAATAAATGACGAGACTGTTCCTAAGGGTTCTGTAATTTCTCAGGCTCCTGAGGCAGGAACAAAAGTCGATGCAGGAACTGTTATCCAGCTTACGGTTTCCAAAGGACCGTCATCATTTGAAATTCCGGATGTTGTCGGTAAAAACAAGGATGAAGCAGAAAGTATTCTTAATAAAAAAGGATTATCAGTTTCTGTTGAATATGAGAAAAACGATTCTGTTCCTGAAAATGAGGTTGTCAAACAGAGTGTTCCCGCTGGTACAAGCGTAAAACGTGGTGATAAAATCATTCTTACAATATCAAGCGGACGCGAGACAATAATCGTATCAGATGTTACAGGAAAAACTAAGAATGAAGCAGAAGATATTCTTACGAAACAAGGCTTTAAGGTTAAGGTTCTTGAAAATTATGATGTAAATGCGGAAAAAGGAACTGTAATAAGCCTGTTTCCTGACGCAGGAACATCCCAGCTTCCGGATACAACAATCGTAGTTTATGTAAGTAAGGGAAAATTCCCCTTAACTGTATCATTTGATGGAAACGGAGGCAGCGTTGAAGAAACAAGCAGGACTGTGTACGTTTCAGATACATACGGAACGCTTCCTGTACCTGCAAGAACAGGATATAAATTTGAAGGATGGTCACAGTATAAATCCGGAGGAGCCATAATAAGCCCTTCAACTGAAGTTGCAACATATAAGGATCATGTACTTTATGCAAGCTGGTCTCCGAATATTTATACTGTCTCTCTGGATGCAAAGGGCGGCAGCGTATCAAAAACAACAGCAAAAGTTACATACGGTGCAGGATATACCGGAATCCCGACTCCTTCAAGATCAGGGTACACCTTCATTGGCTGGTCACTGAAAGAATCAGGAGGAACTACTATCAGCTCATCCACAGTAGTAAATACTGCTTCTGACCATAAATTATATGCTCAATGGGATGCAAATCAGTACATTATTAATTTCAGAGGTAATGGGTCTGGATTTTCTGGTGCAAAAACGGTAATTTTCGGAGAAGCATATGGTACCTTGCCAACGCCTGAAAGGGATTATTATGATTTTGCAGGATGGTATACAAAGTCGGAAGGCGGCGTTAAGGTTGATGCATCCACCGTTATGACAACAGCAGCTAATGTGGAATATTATGCTCATTGGACTGAAAAGCCCCTTTCTGACTGGACAAACGTCAACGATAAACCAGATGGTGCACAAGTCGTTAAAACACGATGGAAATACACTATTCACGAAGAAATAAAATCAACAGAATCTTCTCTCAGTGGTTGGACACTAAAAGAAGAACCGAAAGAAATAAGTAAAGGCAATAGTGAACAATGTGCAATATTCCCATCAGGATTTGATACAACGCATCCTATATATAAGCAGTTAAACATATATGATAAGCCACCCTTCGAGCCTGGTGAAGATTCGGAAAAAAGTATTAAAGTAGACTGGGATAGACACGGATATGTTTATTGGCACTGGATGTATGATACTAACGGAGAAGACGGTAATAAAGACAGAGAAATTTATAACCAGAAGGGAATCAACCCTGACACGGGTCTGAACTATGAAAACTTCTATGCGTTTACATCTACGGAAGATTATCCACAGGAGGACGATTATTACATCGTTGATGACCAGAAGACCTCCAACGCTGAGTGTGGCGGTTCTACCCGTTGGTTCAGATTTGAATACGGTGAATGGGAATATACAGAAAAATCGATATTATATACTCATGAAAGAGAAGAAACAGAGTATAGTTATGACCTAAAGGATGTTCCTGAAAATTATATAGCTTCTGAAATGGAGGTACAATATCGTCTCAAATAAAAATTGATATATCAATAATTGAACGGCAGGTGAAAACCTGCCGTTTCAGCTTTTTTATACAAATTACCGCCTTAGATTTCTATCGTATGCGATAGCAGACTGCCGTTCCATACAGAGTGAGTGCGTTTTCGCACGGAAATGTTTATTGGGACACCGCTGATGCCTTAAGCATATATTTCGCTAAGATAGATAGAAGCACGGTTCTGAATCATTGCCGCCTGAATATAGCGCTCCGGTTGAACACCCACGGCCGGCGAAGATGAACAGTACCGTCGCTGAAAATGAACAGCATCGTCGCAGTAGTTGTACATTGACATCATTAAACTTGTATGATACAATAATTATGCTTTACTCACAGG
>JAFWWX010000110.1 GCA_017517985.1 Clostridia bacterium
AGCATACTTATATAAATATATTATTGCCAAAAAAGTTATATACTAACAAAAGTTATTTTTTATATTATACCATATTTCGACAATTATTTCAATCCGTATTATAAACAAAAAAACAACGCTAATTATCAAAGGCTGCAATACAATCTGTTATAAACACAAAAAGCATAGGATATGCTCCTATGCCTGATGATTACTAAGTTTTATTAAGAATAAATAGCCGCTATTTTTTCCATTTTACTCAAACAGTTGCCCCTCGGTGGTCCTGATGGTGAAATGGGAGCATCGATGAGATACCTTCATCAAAGATATAGTTGTCCCTATGACAAGGTTACAGGTATATTGACGGATGTAGGCACAGAAGAACTTGCACACCTTGAAATTGTTGCTTCAATAATTCACCAGTTAACAAGAAATCTCACAAGTGAACAAATCACCGGCACCCCCTTTGCAACCTATTTTGTAGATCATACAACAGGCGTTTATCCTGTTTCTGCAGCAGGTGTCCCTTTTGATATGAAATATGTCGGTGTTAAAGGTGATATTCTTGCGGATTTAAACGAGGATTTGGCAGCAGAACAGAAAGCAAGAGTAACCTACGATAACATTCTTCGCCTGACAGATGACCCGGATGTAAGAGATGTAATCAAATTCCTGCGCGCTAGAGAAATTGTTCATTATCAAAGATTTGGAGATGCACTAAGAATTTCTCAGGACAATTTGGATTCAAAGAATTTCTATGCTTGCAACCCTTCGTTTGATAGAAGAAATAAAGGTTAAACTTTTGGCTGTACCTTAGAAAGGTACAGCCTTTTGTGAAAATTTGTATTTTTGTGTAATATTCAAAAACAGGTAACATTTTTTACAGAAAAAAACAAAAACACTACAAAAATAACCTTAAAAATTACATTTACAATTAAAATTAAAATAAAAATCGCATATTAATACTATATTTAGTAAAAATTTTTACAATACTATTTACAAATAAAAATTTTTTTGATATAATATCACAGTAAATTTGATTTAAACAAAGGAGTTTAAAACAATGGAAAAACTTTACACAGGTAAAACAAAAGATGTTTACAAGCTTGACAACGGCAATGTAATGCTCAAGTTCAAGGATGACTGTACAGGTAAAGACGGCGTATTTGATCCGGGCGAAAACACTGTTGGTCTTACAATCGACGGTATAGGCAAGGCAAATCTCAAGTCTTCCGTGTACTATTTCGACCTTATCAAGAAGGCTGGAATCAAGACACACTATGTTTCTGCTGACATTGAAAACGCTACTATGGAAGTACTTCCCGCGACAGTTTTTGGTCACGGTCTTGAAGTTATTTGCAGACTTGTAGCAACAGGAAGCTTTGTAAGAAGATACGGTGAATATATTGAAGACGGCACTCCTCTTGAGGGCGGCTATGTTGAATGTACATTCAAAAACGACGCAAAGGGTGACCCGCTTGTAACAAGCGAAGGTCTTGCTGCTCTTGGCGTTATGACTCAGGAAATGTTCAACAGTATGAAGGATCAGACTCTTAAGATTACAAAGATTGTTGCTGACGACCTTAAGACAATCGGTCTTGACCTTTGGGACATCAAATTTGAATTTGGCTACAATAATGGCGAAGTTATTCTTATTGATGAAATCGCTTCCGGAAATATGCGTGTATATAAGGACGGCAAGATTGTTGATCCCGTTGACCTTACAAAATATATCAACGAAAGATAATTCTTTATACGTTAAAATAAAATTCAAGCCGCTTGTTCAGATAATCGAACAGGCGGTTTTTGTTATTTTTAAATTGGCCGAATATATTGGATATTTACTATTACTTAATTATTCCTACATAACCTGTTTCTTCAATAATGTACTGTCCTTCTTCTGAAAGAATCCAGTCAAGAAGTTTATCCACATTTTCATTTGTCTGTTCTTCATATGTAACAGCGTATATCGGTGTAACTACCGGATAAGTGCCGTTCTTAATATTTTCAGCAGTAGGTGAAACACCGTCAATTGAAACCATTTTAATATCAGGATTCTTTATAATTCCCTCAACATAGAACCTAAAGGAGAAACCAATAGAATTAGTCTTGTTCTTATAGTTTGATACTCTTTCAATAATACCGACCATAAAGTCGTTAACAAGCTCTGTCGGAGCTTCCATTATTGTTTTCTCACCCATAAATCTTTTCAGCATACTCTGACTTCCGCTACCCTCGTTGCGCTGGAAAGCTGCAATTTTTTCGTTTTTACCTCCTACTTGTTTCCAGTTAGTAATTTCGCCCGAATAAATACCCTGAATTTGTTCTGTTGTCAGGTTCTCAATCGGATTATCTTTATGAACAAAGAAAATAAAGGCTTCAAAGCCGATTGGAGTATATTCAAAGGTTGTGTTACATTTTTCAGCATAAGCTTTCTGTTCGTCGGACGGATAAACACCGATAAATATGTCGGTTTCTTTTTCTGCAAGAAGACGGTAGCCTTCAGGAGTGTTATTATACTCAAACACTCCGTCATAAAGCTCTGTTGTGTTGGGATATACTGCATTTACAAATGAAGAATATACCGGAAATAGTGCCGCCGCACCGTCAATTACCGGTAATTCCCCTGTGAAATTTAATGATTTACTGTCATACTTTACAATTTTAGATTCTTCCTTGAAAGGGAGATATTCGTGAACATTGATGTTGGGCGAAGTATTGATTGTTATACTTTCATCATATTTCACTATTCCATAGTTAATACCAACAGCAATAAAATAAATAACAGCAGGTATCAGCCAGATAAGTAAGAATTTCTTTCTTTTCTTAAGCCAAATCAAAGGCAGGAACAATGATAAAATAACAAATCCACTTATTCCGGTCAGAACAGGATGAATTCCTTCTGAGGCAAGTATCATTACACCGAATATTCCAAAATAAACCGTTGCTATCAAAACTGCAATGGTTAATGCAACCTTGACAATCATTATAGCGATTTCTTTAAAGGCAGGAATGTATCCTATAAATTTTCGCATTTCATATTCCTCCTTATGCAGCCTTATGTATTTTCTTTTAATTCTATTATTCTCTTTTGAAAATAGTCGATATATGACATATAACAAGAATCGTTTTCAACTGAGATTAATTTTAGTGCATTTTCAATTTCAATAATAGCTTTGTCATTTTCATTTATTGACTCATAATATTCTGATAGTTTATGCATCATTTGAAGCAGATTTTCAAAAGAGATGTTCTTTTGCTTTTTAGCAGCTATATATTTTCTTTCATCATCAAAAAGAAAGGCAAGTTCAGTAAGTTTTGTGAATGTCAAATCGGGTATTTTTTCAATAGCTTCTTCTGCTTTTTTATGCTCTCCAATTCGTTTATATGCGTATGCGAGAAAGCGAAG
>JAFWWX010000111.1 GCA_017517985.1 Clostridia bacterium
CTTCTACAACAATGAACGTATCCAACTTAAAACAAAACTGACACCACTCGAAAAGCGATGTCAGTTCGTTGCTTAAATTTTAATATTTTCTGCCATTAAGGCTGTTTTTGTGCTGTCCGCACAATTTGGGGCAGTTCATTCGGTGGGGGCTGTTTTTATGTGTGTATAAAATTTGTTGTCCCCAAGTAACTCTCCCGCTCATTTTAGAGTGCATTGACAAACGAAATTTCATGTGGTATAATTTTCAAAAAAGGAGGATATTACTATGCACGAAAAGGTAAAAGAATTTCTTGATACAAAAAAAGCGGAAGAAATAAAAGAAGCTGCGGAAAAAAAGCAGAAAACTCTTATTGGACTTGGTTTATTTGAAAAGGAATACTCTGACAGTGAAGAATATAGTGTTGACTTTCCATTTTCTGAATACGATAGTGAAAATCTGAAATTAAAATGGTATAAAGAAAAAGCTATCGATGTTACAGACGAAGAATATGCCGAAATCCTCAAACATGCCGGCAAACACGCAAAGGCAGGAACAAGCAATAGTATGAATGCTGTTGCCATTGTTTTGACTATTATCGCCTGGATTACATTCATCGTAGGATTTTTTGCAGGAATTGCTTTTGGGATAGAAAAAGCAGAAATTGGTATATATTACACATATACGGATACAGAATTTTCTTTTGCAACAGCTTTTGCTTACTGGTGTGCCTCTTTTATAAGCGGAACTATGTTCCTTGGCTTTGCTGAAATAATAAAGCTGTTGGATAACATAAAAAACAAATAATATTATCCAATACAACTCAAAACGCAGCATATCCTGATTGTAAAATCGTCTTCTGACACAAATAGCTCAACCTCTACGAAAGGAGCAAAATATGAAAAATAAGCTTTTACTTATACTTTCATTGACAGTACTGTCTATGTCCGTCACCTCGTGCGTTTTTAGCCCAAAGTACAACGATACGAAATTTCCTTCGGATATAAAAGATAACAGTGAGGAAATCGTTCAGAACACGGACAACGACGAAGGCACTCCGGGTGAAAACAACGATGTAAAGACCGATGACAAGCAAAATGAGAACACAGAAAATACCTCTGACCCTGTTTCTAAAAACCAAAAGGACACCTACTATTATGTTGAGGAAACCGTGAACGGAGGCGAATTCGAGATTACAAGTCAGCTTGAATCCAGCGAATATGTAATATACACAAATGACAACGGCGAGCATTACGGTATATGCGATATGGTCTGTCAGGTGATTGTTGACCCTGTCTTTACAATTTTGGGTTGGTGTCCCTGGCACGAGGTAGTGTACGCTGAGCCTTTCCCGGAGGGCACAGAACCGATTATTATATCCGACAAGTACAAAATAGACCTGCATTACGGCCACGGCGGTTTTGGAGAAGTATTCTACATCTATGACACAAACCGTGATAAGATGTTTCTTGCAAGCACCGACATTCAACTTTTCTACCTACAGGAAACAGAGGAAATTCCCGCAGATACTCCCTACATTCTCTATAGAGGTGACCTGCCCTTATCCGAGGGTGACTTCTATCCCGGTGCAGAAACAGAGGAGCTTTACTATATAATAGATAACCTTGTATTCGGCAGTGCGGAGTATGAATATATAACACGCAAAGGCTCGACGGTAAACCTTGGAGAGTGTGAGCGTGTTGACGGTTTTACAAATGACTATATGATGGTAAAGCGTGACGGAAAAATCGGTTTTGTCGATCTTGGCGGAAATGACGCCTGCGAATTTATTTATACCGATGCTATGCGAGCCTATGACTCCAAAGCCTGGGTGAAAGCTCCCGACGGCTTATGGAAGGTAGTTAAGCTGAAGTAAACTCATTTTGGCTTTTCGTAAAGCATATCTATTTTAATAACAACTGCATTCATTAGCACCGACCGCAAAGCATAGGTCGGTGCTAAACATCAATAATACAAAAATGCAAAAAAGATGCGGAGGAACAGCAATGATTATTCTAATTTCAGGCGCTTCACACACCGGAAAAACCGCCCTCTCACAAAAACTTCTTGAAAAGTACCATTTCCCGTATTTATCTATAGACCATCTGAAAATGGGGTTGATTCGTAGTGGAAACACAAAACTTACTCCAATGGATGACAATGAATTGACAGCATATCTGTGGCCGATTGTTTGTGAAATGATAAAAACAGCAATAGAAAACTGTCAGAATCTTATTGTCGAGGGTTGTTACATTCCTTTTGACTGGAAAGCCAGCTTTGGCTCTGAATACCTTGAAGTTATACACCACTTCTGTCTTGTAATGAGCGAAAAGTATATCCGTAATCATTTTGTAGATATTAAGAAATATGCAAATGCTATTGAAAAAAGGCTTTGCGACGATGACTGTACACTTGAATCTGTACTTTCGGATAATGCAGAAATTCTTCAAAATTGCAAAAAGCACGGCACAAATTATATCCTTATTGATGATAAATATGACATTGATATTGATATTCAACTCTGATTAATCCATATAATGAATATAAAAAATTAAACAGCAGTGCAACATAAAAAAACGCGCATTGCTGTTTTGCATTAAAAGCTTTTTGTGCAAATAATTATTTTTGTATTTTGGCAATAAATAAAAGCGGAGCCTTAATCTTCAATTCCTGACCCTAATAGTTTTATACTGTCTTTATTGACAATCACGGGCTGTTATGATATAATTTAGTTGTATATTTAGAGATTTATATTAAGGGGGGATTGTAATGGATAAAACGAATATAAAAGATAATTACTGCAACATTTATCTCGTACTCACCCAGACCGGAACAATTCTCTCAAAACTTCTAAAGCATATCACTCACGCAAATTACAACCATTCATCAATAAGTCTTCACGAAGACCTTTCCACTATGTATTCCTTTGGCAGACTGAATCCCTACAATGCTTTTCACGGCGGATTTGTGAAAGAAAGTGTTGACAAGGGGGTATTTGGTAGGTTCCCTAATACAAGCACTGCTGTAATAAAAATAAGCATCCCAAAGGACAAATATGACAGCCTCTCTGATAAATTGTCAGATATGTATAATAACAGAAAGCAGTATCACTACAACACTCTTGGTCTTTGTTCTGCTTTGTTCAAATGTAATTTCAAGAGAAAAAACGGCTACTACTGCTCTGAGTTTATTTCCCGACTACTTGTTGAATTTGGTATTGTCCCAGCTCGGTCTTTCAATAAAATCGTAAAACCCATTGACTTTTATAAACTGTTCGAAAAACAGGTTATATACGAGGGGCTTTTAAGAAAATATAATAAAGGTCGATAACGACACAATTATGAATCAACTATAACATCCCTCTGCCCTTTTCGCCTCCTTTTATCGGAGGCGCTTTTTATTATATTCACCACTTTACTTCTTCATTTCCATATATGGCAAAACAGTAAATCCGCATTTTTTATACAGCTTTACTGCCCGCTCATTCTCTTCTTCAACCTCAAGACGAAAAATACAGTCTGTATATTTTTTCATTATAAAGTCCATAAATATTTTTCCAAGTCCAACACCACGAAATTCATTTTTTATGTATAAATCTTCAATCCAGATGCAAGACTTCCCGAATTCCGTTGAAAAACTTTTTGCGACCATCGCATAGCCCTGTATTCCATCTGACCCTTCAAAAATATATCCTTCAAGGAACGGATTATCATTTATGCAATTTTCTATATCATTTAAAAATATCTCATCCGAGCCATTACTGAACACTGCAGGTGATGCATAAAACTCTCTCATCATTTCAATGACAGTCGTTTTATCTTCCGCAGTCATAACCCTTATTTTGCTGTTCATATCCTTTTTATCTCCGTAACTTCTAATTTCTCAAATATTTTATAAAATTCTTTAAACTTATTGTACAGCCAAAATATGAAAATTTCAATCTGAATTGAAATGTCCGTGAGATTTTACATCTTTTGCCCTATATAGAAATTGAGCGTATACCGGCTATGCGGTATACGCTCATACTTAATTACTTATTTGAGCAGTCGTCGACATAAAGGATTCTTACGCCGTTTTCAACTGTTGCCTTAGTAGTTGCCTTTTCTTCAGCCTTCGGAGCTTCGGGAGCAGAGGCTCTGCCATCACGAATGTCAAAGAACTTGGGGGCAACCTGCGGGAAGAGAGCGTAGCTGAGTACGTCTTCATCGCACTTTGCTATATCCTTTGTTTCTTCTCTGTACTTATCCATTTCGGGAGCAATGTTATCTGCAGGTCTGCAGGTAATTACTTCTTCAGGTTTAATGCCCGCTTTTGCTCTTACTTCCTCATTTACAGGAGCAGGAAGCTTTCCGTATTCACCCTTCAACAGACCCTTGGATTCCTTGGTAACCATCTTGTATCTTTCGCCTGTGAGAACGTTAAGAACAGCCTGTGTACCTACAATCTGGGATGTGGGAGTTACAAGAGGCGGGAAGCCGAAGTCCTCTCTTACTCTCGGAACTTCTGCAAGCACATCGTAGTACTTGTCTTCAGCCTTTTGCTGTTTGAGCTGAGAAATAAGGTTTGAAAGCATTCCGCCGGGAACCTGATAAAGAAGTGTGTTTGTATCAACATTGAGAACCTTTGGGTCAAGTGTTCCGTCAGCCTTGAGCTTGTTTGCAACGCCTCTGAAGTGTGCTGCTGCCTTTGAAAGAACTTCAAGGTCAAGTCCTGTATCTCTGTCAGAGCCCTTAAGAGTTGCAACAAGAGATTCGGTTGCAGGATTGGATGTACCGTTAGCCATAGGAGAAAGTGCGCAGTCAACAATATCAACACCTGCATCTGCAGCACGAAGATTTGTCATATCGCCTGTACCGGATGTGTTGTGTGTGTGAAGGTGAATCGGTACATTTATGTTTTCCTTGAGCTTCTTTACGAGGCTATATGCATCGTTAGGAAGAAGAAGGTTTGCCATATCCTTGATACAGATTGTATCTGCACCCATCTGTTCAAGCTCTTTGGAAAGCTTTACGAAGTATTCTTCGTTGTGAACAGGGCTTATTGTGTAGGAGATTGCAGCTTCACAAATACCGCCGTTCTTCTTTATTGCCTTGATAGCCTGTTCAAGGTTTCTCGGGTCATTAAGAGCATCAAATACTCTTATTACCTCAATACCATTTTCGATGGATTTGCCTACAAATGCATCAACAACATCATCAGCATAATGCTTGTAGCCAAGAAGATTCTGACCACGAAGGAGCATCTGAAGCTTTGTGTTGGGCATATACTTTTTAAGTGTACGAAGTCTTTCCCAGGGATCTTCGTTAAGGAATCTCATGCAGGAGTCAAATGTAGCACCGCCCCAGCATTCGAGAGACCAGTATCCTACGCTGTCGAGTATTTCGAGAGCAGGAATCATATCTTCGATTCTCATACGAGTTGCAGCCTGTGACTGATGTGCGTCTCTGAGAATCGTATCAGTTATTTTAAGTGGATTCTTTGCCATCTTTAATAACCGTTCCTTTCTGTTAGATTTTATGAAAGCAAATTACGGTATTGCGGAGCAAAGCCTCGGCAATGCACCGCCGATAATTTTTAAATTAGCCGAAGAGGGCTATAAGTACGCCTGCCGCAATTGCAGAACCGATAACGCCTGCAACATTGGGGCCCATAGCATGCATAAGCAGGAAGTTTGACGGGTCTTCCTTCTGACCTACCATCTGAGATACTCTTGCAGCCATAGGAACTGCAGATACGCCTGCGCTACCGCAAAGAGGATTTATCTTGTTCTTGAGGAAGAGGTTCATAAACTTACAAAGGAGTACACCGCCCGCAGTACCAAGACCAAACGCCACAACACCCATTACAATAATCTTTATTGTCTGGAGTGAGAGGAAGGTATCAGCAGTAGCTGTAGCACCAACTGTAACACCAAGGAAGATTGTTACAATGTTCATAAGCTCATTCTGAACTGTCTTTGAAAGTCTTTCTGTTACACCGCTTTCCTTAAAGAGGTTACCAAGCATAAGTGAACCAACAAGGGGACCTGCTGAGGGAACAAGAAGCGCAACAAAGATTGTTACAACTATCGGGAATATAATCTTTTCTGTCTTTGAAACCTTACGGAGAGCCTGCATCTTTATGCATCTTTCCTTCTTTGTTGTGAGAGCCTTCATAATCGGAGGCTGAATAACCGGAACAAGAGCCATATAGGAATATGCCGCAACCGCTATCGGTCCGAGAAGATGAGGAGCGAGCTTACTTGTTACAAAGATAGCTGTAGGACCGTCTGCACCTCCGATAATACCTATAGAGCCGGCTTCCATGGGATTAAAGCCCATAAAGATTGCCGCAACATATGTAGCAAAAATACCGAGCTGAGCCGCAGCACCCAGAAGAAGTGACTTCGGATTTGCAATAAGGGGCTCAAAGTCAGTCATAGCACCTACACCAAAGAAGATAAGACAGGGATAGATACCAAGCTTTACTCCAAGGTAGAGATAGTCAAGAAGACCGGGGGTAATCGCCTCGGAAGCATCAAAGAGATTCCAGTTTGCGTGACCACCTGCCCAGAGCTCTTCGTGGAACATCTCAGCGCCGGGAAGGTTTGTGAGAAGCATACCGAATGCAATCGGGAGAAGAAGAAGCGGTTCAAAGCCCTTAACTATTGCAAGGAAGAGAAGTATGCAGGCAATACCTATCATAACAAGGCACTTCCAGTCGGTTGTGAAAAGTCTTACAAAGCCTGTCTGCTGAATAAAGTTTTCAACAGCTTCGCCTGCTGAAACTTCATCTGTTACAAGTATGTCTTTATAAGTATACTCTGTAACATCCTCCGCAGTTATTCCGGAAGTTTCACTATAAAATTCGCCAACAGATTCATCATATTCATAATAATAGCCACTAATATCGACAACCGGAGCCTGATTAAGGTTTTTATCATAATCATATGAAACCTTCACTATTTTACCGGCTCTTATCAAATCAAGCCAATAGCTATTGTCCTCATACTCATAACCATACTCGTTTGCAGTAAAAACAGCAGGCTTACCATCAATGATAATCTGCGCATACACAACATTATCGGTTATAGATGTGTTTGCCATTGTTATGCTAATTTTTCCTGTTTTTTTGTCATATTCTGCATTTTTTACTACAAGCTTATATTCATCGGTTTCAGCATCTGTTTTTGTATTAATTTCTGTTTTCTGTGCTTCTGCGCCGGAGTCGCCAGATGTTTCGTTTTCACCTGCGGCACTTGCCCAACAAGCAAAGACAGAAGAGATGAGTGCAATTACGAGAAATGCACAGAGCAATCTCTTTTTCTTAACTGTTGTATTATTTATCATTATAAAATTCCTTTCGTTTTGCCTGTGTTAATGCAATTCTTTAATTATGCAAGTGTGCAAAGAACTGCGCCGGAATCAACGGATGCGCCCTGTGCAACTGCAACGCCTGCTACTGTTCCGTCGCAGGGAGCCATAATTTCGTTTTCCATCTTCATAGCTTCAAGAATCATAAGAACATCGCCCTTCTTAACTGCCTGACCGTTTGCAACATTTACCTTGAGAATTGTGCCGGGCATGGGAGCGTTGATTGTCTGACCGCCTGCGGGTGCTGCTGCGGGAGCCTGTGTAGCTGCAGGTGCTGCTGCGGGAGCAGATGCTACTGCGTTTGCGTCAATAAGTTCGATTTCTACTTCGTATGCTGTGCCATTTACATTTACTCTGTACTTTTTCATAATAATTACCTTTCCTTTCAAAAGTGTTTTTTAATTTAAAATGTGTTTCCGGTATCTCAAACCTTTTTAAGAGATACTATTCTGATTGCACCGGCATCTTCGCCGATTTCCTCTGCTATTGCAGCACTGATTGCCACAACAACCTTGTCTCTGTCTGCAATTACTGCGTTATTCACAGCAGGTGCAGCTACAGGAGCACCGGTCTTTTCCGGTTCTGACTTTACAAGTCCACGAACAACCGCACCCATTATCATTATTACAAAAATAATGGCAACAAGACCGATAAACACGGTTGATATACCCATTGCAACTACAAATCCGGGATTCATATTCACACCTCCAATACGGATTATAATTTTTATAAGCATAGCTTATCGAGGCAAAATTTTTATGGATTTTTTCCAAACTTACCACTTCCACCCCATTATAAATTCATTATACATCATATTATTTGGTTTTGCAAGCATATTTTTATTTTTTTCCATTTTATGTATATAAAATTCATTCTTTTAACATAATTGTTAATTTTCTGTCAGTCCAATCTCTTGAGCAAACAGAAAAGGGCGGTAAAAACCGCCCCAAAATTGTTATTTACATAAACTGAAGACTGTTAATTATCAATTTGAATGACAATCCCAGTGTCTCCGCTGCCTTTCTGCACATTATCATTCTTCCGATAAATATTTCAAAGTAGTCCATTACAGGGCTAATATCTGTATCTATTTCAAGAACAAGTGTCAGAGTTTTATTATCCTTAGAGAAAACAAGCTCTGAATCTTTAACGGAAAAATTTACTCTGTCGTGTATATCAAAGGTTGCCATATCAGAATTTCTGACTCTGCTTGTGCGAACATCCGATTTATCTGCGATAATAAGTGCCGCCGCCACAGGATTTACCGCAACCCCCGTCCCCTCATCGTGATTTCCTATCGCGGTTATTATTGTCGCAATATCTTCCTCCGGCATTTCCATTCTGTCAAGAAGTCTGAAAGCCATTATTGCACCGCTCTGGGAGTGGTCTACCCTGTTTACAAGGTTTCCTATATCGTGAATGTAGCCTGCAATTTTTGATAGTTCAACGGTGTGTTCATCATATCCGAGAACCTCAAGAATGTGTCCTGCTGTTTCTGCAGTTTTTGTTACATGAGCAAAGCTGTGTTCAGTATAGCCGAGCTTTTCAAGGGACTGGTCTGCGTGTCTTATATATGTTGTCACAGCGCTGTTGTTTTTTATATCCTTATATGTTATTATTGTTATCACCTCTTATCTTATCTTACGGATATTATAATACCAATATACAAAATACAAAATACTGTTTTTGTAAAAACAATGTAAAGCCTGCGATAATCTTTACTTTGGGATTATAAAGAAAAAGCCGGCAAAATGCCAACTTGAGTCAGTCATAATTGCAATACAGGGAGAACCCCCGACGAGGGTTCTCCCTCTTTTCATCCCGGTGGGGATGAAAATTCACCCACTCCTGCGTTTTAAGAAGTCAAAAATGGAATTTCGCCCACTGATGTGGGCGACCAAGGCTTTGCCTTTGGAAACCACAAGCCTTTAAAAAGGCTTGACCTAAACTTTTATACGGTTTTGCAACAAACTTAAGCCGGCAAATTGCCGGCTTTTTTGTTATTCAACCTCCAACAGACCGTAGCCTCCGTCGTACCTCTTATAAACGATATTAACCTTTGCGTCCTTTTCGTTTCTGAATACGAAAAAGTCGTGGGAGATAAGATTCATCTGAAGCACTGCTTCTTCCGTCGACATCGGCATAAGCTCTATGTGCTTGTTTCTTGTGATTGTGATTGCTTCCTCAGGTACATTTCCCATTTCCTCATCGGGAGCTATCTCAAAAGCGTTATCACGAAGTCTCTTTTCAAGCTTGGTCTTATTTTTTCGTATCTGGCGTTCTATTATATCAACCGCTTTATCAATTCCGGATATAACATCTGTTTCGTAAACTTCGGCTCTGTATGTCATACTTTTATAGAAAATTGTTATTTCAACATTATCTCTGCCTCTTTTAGAGGAGAATGTTACGGTTGCACCGGTTTCTTCACTGAAAAACCTGTCAAGCTTTGCAAGCTTCTTTTCAAGACGATCCCGAATGTCGGAAGTTACTTCATACTTTCTTGCAACAATGTTAGACTTCATACAAAAGCCTCCTTAAGCTAATTCGGAAGAATTACAGTTTTCTCTTCCGTGGTTATATTATACCATATGTTTTTAATTTTGTAAAGTACTTTTGTGAAATTTGTCCTAAAATATTATAATTTTCTATTAAAATAACAAAATCGGACATACACAACGATACATCCGATTAATACTTTATATTATACATTCTGCGTGTCTTGTGACATGACACCCAATATTCACAGCACAGGGAAGTCCTGCTATGTGTGTGGGGAAATATTCAATATTTACTCCAAGTGCCGTACAATCTCCACCAAAGCCCTGAGGACCAACGCCGGTTTTGTTCACCGATTCAAGCATTTCCGTCTCAAGCTTTGCATATCTTTCGTCGCTGTTCCGTACATCAATATCACGGCACAGTGCAATTTTTGAAAGAAGCGTACACTTTTCAAAGGTTCCCCCTATTCCTACACCTATAACCATAGGGGGACAAGGATTACCACCTGCTGTCTTTACAGTATCAACAACAAATGCAATTATATCCTCTTTTGAAGCACCGGGGGTAAACATTTTTGTTTTGCTCATATTTTCGCTGCCAAAACCCTTGGGTGCGGCAACTATTCTTATTTTATCCCCCGCAACAATATTTGTATATATAACTGCAGGAGTGTTGTCCTGCGTGTTTTTTCTTTCAAAAAGAGGGTCGTTTACAACTGATTTTCTAAGATACCCTTCATTGTAGGCGCGTCTAACTCCCCTGTTTATTGCCGTCTCAAGAAGCTCTCCCTCAAGAAAAACCTCCTGCCCTATTTCAACAAAAACTACCGCCATTCCGGTATCCTGACATATGGGAACATTAAGCTCAGAAGCGGCACTCATATTTTCCGAGAGCTTTCCGAGAATGTTTTTTGCCCTGCTATCTGTTTCCTTAAAGGTATACTCTGAAATTGCCTTTTTTATACTTTCAGGCAACATGTAGTTTGCCCTACAAAAAAGCTCACACACCTTTTCGCTTATTATATCTGTATTGACTGTCCTCATTTTATTTGCCTTTCAGTACTGGGGATAAATTCAATTCTGGTTTTATTTTGAATTCGGTATATCTGCCTCATACAAAATATCGTCAGGCATTTTATATCCAAGATTTTTTGCTTCCTCAATGATAGTTTCATCGGTCATTTCCCGATCAAGTCTTTTTTGCAAAGCCTCACATTCAAGACGCTCTTCCTTCAGCTCCTCTTTCAGCGTGTCTATTTCTTCTTTAAGCCCGTTTGCCGAATATGTAAGCATAATATTAATTACAATCATAGCGGCCACCACAAAAATCATTATAGCCCTGAACAAAAAATTTGGTTTTTTATACTCTTTATACTCTTTATACTCTTTATACTCTTTATTCATCTTCTTTGCCCTTCCTTGAAATTTATAAGAATCCGCCCTGCGCGAGCCTTATATGTTTTCTGCACATTCTTTTTGAATATGCAACCACTCTTTTTTTATAACAAAACCGCAATATCACACAAAGAAGTGCTGTTGCTTTTTTATATATTATCTTCACTAGCGTCATTACAGGTTTTAACAAAATGCGTATTATTTTTGTAATAAAACCTATTAGAGCACAAAGTACGGTTATAACTGCTTTGCTGATTGTAAATCTGTATAACGAAAAACCTGCAAAAAGGCTTGCAAATTCATACCATCTCACATATCCGTAATTAGTAACAAAAACCGTAATATGATAAAGCACGGTAAAGATAAGGCAATAAATAAGGTCCTCAAAAAAGCTCAAAATCGCTCCTGTACGGATAAAACGCCTCTTTACAGTTATTATATCCCGGACAAAGCCACAAAAAATGCCAAACAAAACAAGAACAAATACAACTGTATTCTGGTTTGTTACATAAAAAGTCATTACATCAGCCCCTGAACAGCTTTGATATAAATCCCTTTTGTGGTTTTATATCGTCCTCATATATAATTGCATTTATTCTTCCCTGGGCAGAAACTCTACCGTCGTGTACCGACAGCTGTGTAACACGAAGTGCCTCTCCCTCAATAACCGTTCTTGTACCGCAAAGGGACAATACTATTGTTCTGTCGTCATAGCTGAGAATTTCGTCAACGCCGGTAATTTCAGCCGTACTTCTCCCAAAGATTTTTACATCCGAGTTTGAAACGCTTTTCTTCTGATTATCCATACACTTAACCCTTTCTTTTTTTATTTCAGTTAAATGTATGTTTTTTCTTTCGTTATTATTCCGTGATAGCCTCGTACATACTTGATGCATCAGCCTTCAGCACATGTTCCTTTACATCAAGCACACGGAATTTCAAAGTTTTTTCTCCAAAGGTAATCTCTATAATGTCTCCGACTTTTACATCATACGACGCCTTTGCACTTCTGCCGTTAACCGTTACTCTCGCACTGTCACAAGCCTCATTTGCAACAGTTCTTCTTTTTATTATTCTTGTTACCTTAAGATATTTATCAAGTCTCATTTTTGTTTTTCCTTTCTCCGTTCACACCGGAGATAAAAATTATCTGAGTTATTATCAGCCTATTCATAACATTTCAGAGATACTGTAATTTTCCTTATAGACAACAGTAACCGGGCTTTTAACCCGGTTAGCTGAATGTACGATGAGTGAACCTCACCATTATAAGTTCAAATAACTATTAAATTATTAGCCCTTATATGCTGCAACAGTTTCCTTAAGTGTCTTACCTGCAGAGAAGGAAGGTCTGTATGTTGCAGGAACTGTGATCTTTTCGCCAGTCTGGGGGTTCTTGGACTGCTTTTCCTTGCGGTACTTAACAGCAAATGTACCAAAACCAACGAGCTGAATCTTGTCGCCCTTGGAGAGAGCATCGGACATTGTGCCGAATACAGCGCTTACTGCATTTGCAGCCTGTTCCTTTGTAAGTCCTGCTTTTGCAGCTACTGCTGCTACGAGTTCTGTCTTGTTCATTTTCGTATCTCCTTAATTATTTTTTAAGACCTTACTTATTATATCATTTATCAACTATAATTTCAAGTCTTTTTTTGCTTCTTTTGTATATATTTACAATTTTTTTAATAAAACCTCATCATTTATCGACAAGTTAACAGTTTTCTCAAAAATTCAAAGCTATTTTGACATATTCCATAGCTCAATTTTTTCCGAATTATTAAGTAATGAAAGCTCTTTCCCACTTTCCTTTGCCTGTTCTTCCATTTTTCCGAAGCGACCGATGAACTTTTCGTTGGTTTTGTAAAGAGCTTCTTCAGCATTTACACCACACATCCTTGCAAGATTTGCAACTGCAAAAAGTAAATCTCCAATCTCCTGTGCAATTCCGTCAGCATTATTGTTGCTAATCTCTGTCTTTACTTCACCAAATTCCTCGGAAATCTTATCAATTGCACCGTCAACCTCCGGATACTCAAAACCGACTTTTGCCGCCTTTCCGCTAATTTTTGCAGCTCTCACAAGAGAAGGAAGTGACGCTGACACTCCACGCAGAGTATCTGTTGCGCTTTTCTGGGACTTCTCAGTTTTCTTTATTTCATCCCAGTTTTTAAGTACCTCCTCGGAATTTTTCACCTTTACATCGGAAAAGATATGTGGATGACGAAGAATGAGCTTTTTGCATACACCGTCTGCCACGTCATCAAGATTATACTTTCCGGCTTCTTCTGCAATTCTTGCGTGGAACACCACCTGAAGAAGAACATCACCCAGTTCTTCCTTGATTATATCGTCATTGTCGGTATCTATTCCCTCTACAACCTCATAGACCTCCTCAATGAAGTTATTGCGTATTGATTTATGGTCCTGTTCTCTGTCCCAGGGACATCCTCCCTCACCTCTGAGAATCTCCATTATATCACGAAGGTCGTCCGGGGTATATTTATCTTTTTTCAAAAGTGTTTCTACTGACATTTTTTCACATCCCAATTTATTTTACATCATTTTTATTTTCTGTAAAAGAGAGCAAATCTTATTTCCCTTCGGGAGCATAACTATATCCTCTCTTACAAAGCCCTTCATTATACCAAGAGCCACAACATATATTATTCCCGCAACGCCTACCGCCGGAACAAGACACACAAGCGCCCCGGTTCTTGAGCCAAGGGATTCCGGGATAATTTTCTCCACAAGTGAGTAAGTTACAAAAGCGCCTGATCCGCACAGCACACTTGCAACAAAGGGTTTTAAGAAAATCTTTTTTACTTCCGGAATATATCCGGTAAACTTTATTACAAAAATTATATTCAGTACAATTATTGTCAGATGGCAGGCAACAGTACTCAGTGCCGCACCGTTTATTCCCATTCCGGGAATACGGAGAAGGAAATATTCGGTTATACATTTTACAACTATTCCCACAAGTGCCGATATAATCGGGAACACTTCTCGTCTCCACGCCTGAAGAATGGAGTTTGTAATTGCTATCATAGCAAGGAAGAAGATTGATATTGATACGATGGATAGGGCTGGTGCACAAATCTGGACATTTGTAAATCTCGTTCCCTCGATATAATTCTCAGCAAAAAGCGTTCTTATTATACCTTCAGAAACACACGCCATTCCAAAGGTACAGGGAAATGCTATGAGCGACCCTATTCTGAAGGAGGAGTCTATAGTTGATTTGCACGCTGATTTATCCTTGGATGCAAAGGAGGTTGCAAGGTTCGGAAGAAGGCTTATTGCAAGAGGAGTAATAAGTGACGGCGGCATATCAAGTAACGATACAACTATTGACGAAAATGCTCCATATAACCTTCCGCCGACTTTAACATCAACACCGATATCACTAAGTCCGTTAACAATAAGAGAAGTATCCACTATTCTTGTAAGACCAGTAAGGCACGAACTTATGGCAATAGGAATACAGATCATAATTAACTCGCTCAATATACTCTTTGTTGTTCTCAAAGGAGTCGTATCTTCTTCTGGTATTGATTCTTTTTTACGCTCCTTAAAATGATAAAACAAAGAGGCTATCAAGCTCAATAAAGTACCAATCGTAACTCCGGCTATAGCATAAGCAGCTGTGACTGATATATCAAAAATATCAATTACAATTTTCGCTGCCGCAAGTCCTATAACAAGCTTCGATGTAGCCTCTATTACTTGAGCTATTGCAGAAAGATTCATATTTCTCTTACCTTGATAATATCCCCTGAATGTTGAAGATATACAAATAAAAAATAATGTTGGTGCAATAGCGTACATACTCTTGTATGAATCATACATTTTTACTGCTTTTGCAAATTCCTTTGCTACAAGCATCATTACCATCATTGCAACAAAACCAATTATCGAAAAAAATACAAGTGCAACTTTAAGTATTTTTTTTGTTTCACGTTGTTTTCTATTAGCTTGTGCAGTGGAAACCATTCTGGAAATTGCAACCGGAATACCTGCAGTAGAAATTAAATAAATAGTTACATACAGACTATACGCACTATTAAAGCATTTCATACCGTCTTCGCCAAGAATATTGGTAAGTGGTATTCTGTATATTGCACCTATAACCTTAACAATCAGGTTTGATATTAAAAGAACCATTGCTCCTATTAGCAGGTTCTGTCCCTTTGCGTTTTTTCTCAAGGATTTCCCTCCAATTAGTTAAAATGCTCGCTGTAAAATCTTCTTACAGCTTCAGTATCAAGACGTTTATCTACTTTCCCCAGATATTCATAGGGGTATTTCTGTTCAAACAATCTTTCAATTGTCTTTCTGTCCGGCGAAACAAGCTTTGTTACAGCCCCTGCACCTGCCGAAAATACGGTATGAAATTCCTCCATCATAAGAATGTTGTAAAGACATTCCTTTCCGGGCTTTGCATAGCCGGTATTTTCCAGGTTTCCGACAGTATTTTTCTGTCTGTAGATATAGTAAGGTAAATAATTTTCACATTTAAGTTTCCTCTGTGCATAGTCAAGCATATTTCTGACCTTTATTCCCTCACCGAGAAGCTCAAATTCCCCAAGAGTTTTAAGCTCCGAGGATTTTTTTAGTGTCAGGGAGTGAACAGTGACATTCTCCACTCCTGTAGCTGTCACTCTGTCAAGACTTTCGCAGAAGCTCTCATAGCTTTCTGTGGGAAGTCCTGCAATAAGGTCGGTGTTTATGCTGTCAAAGCCAACTTCTCTTGCCATATACAGCTTTTCGAGATAATCAGAAAATGTATGTTTTCTTCCCACAACACGGAGTACTTCATCATTTGCCGTCTGGGTATTTATGCTGATTCTTCCGACTCCAAGGGATTTGAGTGCAGATAACTTTTCATATGTAACAGTATCCGGTCTTCCCGCTTCAAAGGTGAATTCACGGCAAGTGCTCATATCAAAACCTTCGTTTATACAGGAAATCAGTCTTTTTATCTGCTCCTCGGTAAGTATTGACGGTGTTCCACCGCCAATATATACGGAATAAAGCTCAAGTCCTATCTCCCGTGTAAGTATAGCTATAATCTTTATATCCGAAATAAGTCTTTCGAGATATTCCGGTATCATAGACAGAAGTCTTTCTGTTGAGCAGGAAACAAAGGAGCAATAACTGCACCTTGACGGGCAGAAAGGAACGGATATGTAAAGGCTGAATGTTTTTTTATCAAGGCTATGAAGAAGTGTTCTTTCCCTTGATGCTATTTCTGTCAGAACATCCACCTTTTCCTCGTCCATCATATAAGCGTTGCCGAAAATATCTTTTATTTCGCCCCTCGTAAATCCACGCTCAAGGTATGATAGTGCAAGTTTTGCAGGCCTTATTCCCGTAATTATACCAAATGGAGACTTAAAGCCGTATACTCTTTCTGCACAATCACAGAAAGCACGTCCAACAACTGTTTTCGCAATATTTATTCCATCTGGGTATTTTTTATATTCGTTTTCCGAATATGTGCTGTCGCATACCTTTCCGTTATCGGAAAGTCTTACATAAGAGATAATTTTTCCGTCTTTTTCTTCGGCACGCACATAAAGCTGTGACTTTGAGGTATCGTTTTTTCCAAAAACCTCACACGG
The DNA here is from genome assembly GCA_017517985.1 of Clostridia bacterium. The sequence goes on from JAFWWX010000111.1 coordinate 16,850, forward strand.
TCGGTACAAAAGCACCAGCGTCTGCAGATAAAACTCACTCAAAGAGCCAATATTTGATTCAAGTTGTATTTTCAAGCTCTGCCTCCGTTTGCTCTAATATATGCCACCGGCACAGATATTATTTCTTCTTAAGGTCCGCTGAATCAATTATCAGTGTTACAGGTCCATTATTTTCTATTTGCACGTGCATATGTGCTCCGAAAACTCCGGTCTCTACTCTTAAATTGTGAACCTTTCTGAGTCTTTCGCAGAAGTCCTCGTAGAGCTTGTTTGCCACATCCGGTGCTGCCGCACCGAAGAACTCGGGTCTATTACCGTGGGAGCAGTTTCCGCAAAGTGTAAAATTTGATACCACCATTACTGCGGTTTCTGTTCCTCTTTCCGCCAACTGCGAAAGTGAGAGATTCATCTTATCATTTTCATCGGTAAAGATTCTGAGCTTTGCTATTTTGTCGCAAAGCACCTCCATATCCTTTTCGGTATCACCGTCCGCAACACCCAAAAGCACCATAAAACCTACACCTATTGATGAATATTCTTTTTCATCAATTATCATATTTGCGTAATTTACACGCTGTACTATTGCTTTCATTTTAATCGTCCCTTCCGCCGCACAATGGCGGCACAAAAAGATATTAAAAATTCCGCAGGAATTTTTGGGCGTGAAATATCTATACTTGAATAAGCAGATAGTTGTTTTTCACGCTATTATCCTTATAAATATATTACGAGAAACCTCTCTGTACATCTATTACATCGGGGATTCTTCTTATTCTTGAAACCATTGCATTTATATGCTCTGCACCCTTGGTTGTCACAGTAACATTTATTATAATGTTTTCCTTGCCGGACATTCTTGTGTTAACTGCGTGAACAGGTACTCTCAGTTCTTCAAACATTTCTGTTATGCTACTCAGAACCTTCAGAGAGTAGTTTGCATAAACAGTCAGAAGTGCTTCAAAGCTTCTTGTGCCGGACGCATTTTCCACAGCTGCCCTTGCCCAACGAACACTTACCCATCTGTCCTTTTCCTCGGACTTTTCAAGTGCCGAAACTGCATTAGGGCAATCATATTTGTGAATGGAAACTCCAAATCCCCTTGTTACAAAGCCGATTATTTCGTCTCCGGGAAGCGGATTGCAACACTTTGCAAATCTTACCTGACAGTTATCTATGCTGTCAACAATAACACTTTGTACTGCTGTACTTTCCTTTTCTTTCTGACGATTCTTTTCGGCATTCTTTATTTTCTCAAGGTTTCTGTCTTCAATGGCTTTCTGCTGTGCCTCTGATATTTCCGGCTTTACTACTCTCTCAAACTCGTCCTTGAGTCTGCCCTCATATTTTGTTACGGAAATACCGCCATAACCAATATTGTTGAAGAAGTCATCTATTGTAAGAACACCGATTCTTTTTGCGACATTGGCAACAATTTCGTTTCTCTGCTGTTCAGAAAAGGTTCTGCCAAAACGGCGTAGAAGCTTATCTACTTCGTTTTTACCCTCAACAATATTTTCATCACGCTTTTCGCGTTTGAACCACTGACGGATTTTATTCTTTGCCTCAGCGGTCTTTACTATTTTAAGCCAGTCACGACTGGGGCCCTTTGATGCAGACGAGGTTATAACATCAACAATCTGTCCTGTTTCAAGAACAGTATCAATAGGCACAATCATTCCGTTTACTTTCGCACCTATCATAGAGTTTCCAACCGCCGAATGAATGTTGTAGGCAAAATCTATGGGCGTTGAACCTGAGGGCAGATTTACAACATCGCCCTTTGGAGTGAACACAAAGGTTTCATCTTCAAACAGGTCAATCTTCAAGGGGCGCAAAAATTCATCAGCATCGCCTGTGTCATCACCCGTTTCAAGGAGTGTTCTTATCCAACGAAGCTTTTGGGATATATTTTCTTTATCGCTCTCGCCGGATTTGTATTTCCAATGAGCCGCAAGACCGTATTCCGCTATCTCATGCATTTCCCTTGTTCTTATCTGCACTTCAAAGGGTATACCGTGTTTACTCATAACTGTGGTATGAAGCGAACGGTACAGATTAGGCTTAGGGTTTGAAATATAGTCCTTGAATCTTCCGGGGATAAGTCTAAAGTTCTCGTGGATGATACCAAGCACCGTATAACAGTCAAGCTCTGTGTCCACAATTACTCGCATTGCATAAAAGTCGTATATCTGGTCAAAGGTCTTGTTCTGATTATACTTTTTCTTATATATTGAATATATTGTTTTGACTCTGCCGGAAATCTCATACTTTATGTTGTTCTTGCGAAGCTCGTCCTCAACCTGAATTTGTGCGTTTTCAAGGAAGTTCTTGTTTTCACCGTATCTCTGCTGGATATCATTGTTTACTTCGTCATATCCGATAGGGTCAAGATACTTAAGCGACAGATTTTCAAGCTCTGCCTTGATTTTTCTGATACCTAGCCTGTGTGCAAGCGGAGCATAAACATGCATGGTTTCAAGAGCAATAAGCCTTTGCTTTGGCTCTGATTTCGCAGAGAGAGTTCTCATGTTGTGAAGTCTATCGCAAAGTTTTATAAAGATTACCCTTATATCCTTTGACATTGCCAGGAACATTTTACGAAGATTCTCAATGCTTTCGTCTTCCTTTTCGGCAAACTGGATTCCGGTAAGCTTTGTTAGTCCCTCAACAAGCTCAAGGACCTCCTGGCCAAAGTCTTTCTTTATATACTCTATATCCACCTTTCCCTCACAATCCTCAAGGGTATCGTGAAGAAGTGCAGCACATACGGACTCGCTGTCCATACCGAGCTTTACCGTAAGAAGTGCAACAGCTACCGGATGACTTATGTACGGTTCACCGGATTTACGCATCTGTCCCTCATGCATAAGGTCTGCGTAGTCATATGCACGTTTTATTTTTTCTATATCGTAGTTTCGGTTTGTTTTCTCAACAGCTTCTTTTAACTGTTCAAAATAATCCACGTTATTTCACCACCATTCGGTATTACTGCTGTATGTTTCTTGCCCGCATAAGTACCTTCGAGCTTTCTATATCCACCTTGCCACATTCTTTTACAACCGTTATTTTCATTATAAGGTCGTCTGTCTTTGAAAGAATCACAAGTCCGAGCTCGCGGAAAACCTCAAGAATCACTCCAAGTACCGGGCAGGATATATTATGCTCTGTTGCCCTACTTATTTTATCTGAAAGTATATAAAGATTTACACCTTCTAAAAGATATTCAGAATTTGCCCTTAAATATTTATATACCGTTCTACACAGGCTAATTTCCGGTACAAACCCGGTATTTCTGCCCTCAAGGATAGAGTGCATTATCTCTGTATAATACACGCATTTTTCAGCATCCCTTTTGCACAGACGAACACCTCTTATTATAAGCTGTGGAGTTCGCTCTCCTCTGAATTCATTTATGTCAAGATTGAAAAGAATATCTATACATCCCGATTGCGGAACAGCAAAGCTGTCTCCGGGATACCCGAAAAGAAGTGCATCAAACTGCTTTCCGTCCTTTTCCACAACAAGCTTTGTGTGCTTATTCTGTCCGAGAGATATTACATTCTTCACTACAGCATCTCTCATATAAAGCAGCGGAACCGGATTTGATGTCCCAAAGGGTTCAAGTCCTGACAACTCGTCACAAAGCTCAAGAGTTATA
>JAFWWX010000112.1 GCA_017517985.1 Clostridia bacterium
ATTAAAAACATCACGACGGTTTTATCGTGATGTTTTCGGGGATAAATATTTTGTTTTTAGAGGATAAGTGCTTATGTTGACCGTCTAAAACCCTTGATTTTACGGCATTTGTGAGTAAATCCTATAAGAACACCCGTACCATTTTCCTAGTGCTTACGAGATTTCTCCCGTAAGCACTTTTTCTTTAATTCTTCACTTCTTCAAGAGGTATTGGTTTGTAATCTCCGTTGTGTGCGAGGGTTACATTTCCATCATCATCGAATATCTCGCCGTACTCACCGAATGGTGCATTCATTACTATCACCAGAGCAAGTTCATTATTCTCCATGTCGAGAACTATGATTTCCTTTACGAGAAGCCGTAGGTTTACATTGCTGATTGCACCTTCTGCTATGATTCCGTCAAGTATATCGATGCTTTCCTTGATTTCTTTTTTACGCTTTTTAACCGTCTGTTCCATATTCAGTATGTCTTGAATTTTCGTTTTAAGGTTTTCTATTTCAACCTTTCTTTTTTCAAGTATTCTGTCGTATGTAGCACGGTTTTGCATATCTCTGATTCTCTCTATCAGGATATTTTCTTGCTCAAGCTCAAGGTTTTCAATCATCGCTCGATAGTCTCTGATTTTCTTGTCGGTATTTCCTTTGTTCGATAACCACTTTTTAACCTCATCTTCAATGGCAAGCCAGTTGTCCTGTGCCTTTGATTTCAGTCTTGACAATTCTTTATACACAAGAGCATCCAAGTCCTTTTCCTGAACTCTGTGGGATGTGCAGTAACCTTTGTATCTGTGATAACCATTGCAGACATATTCTACTCTGTCAGGCTTGTCGCCCCATTTCCTGATTTTTGCGACAAAGGTGCATCCGTAGTCACCGCATTTTAGTAGCCCTGTGTACCTGTGATACGGATTTCCCGAGCTTGCACGGACATTGGTTTCTTTCTTGCTTTCAATAAGGTTTTGAACCTTGTCCCATACTTCCTTGGGTATAATAACAGGAGCATAGTTTTCGTGCCTGAACTGTTCTTCTTTTGGCACTTTTCTTCGTATCTTTTTCGCCTTGTCTGTTTCTTCAATGTGACATACAAGTGTGCCTGTGTAGAACTCATTCGTCAGCACTCGCTTTATTGCGGTCGGGTCCCATAGATACCTGAATGTGATTGCCGGCCTGTTGTAGCCTTGATTTTTGTTATTATAAAGCTTTTGATAGTATGACGGCGATTTTTTGCCGTCTTTATTTAGCTTTTCTGCTATAGCTTTGAAGCCGAATCCGTCAAGGTACATCGTGTAGATTTCTCGGACGATTTCTGCAGGCTCGTCCATGATTACGATTTCGTCTTTGAGCTTGTCCTTGTAATATCCCATTGGAGGCATATTGCAGACGCCCTTGTCTTTCTGTTTCTGACGATAACCGTATCTTACTTTCTTGCTCACATCTCTGGCATACATATGGTTGATGAACTGATTCATATCCATACGAAATTCATCGTCCTCGTTGAAGCTGTCTGTGTTGTCGGTTACACTTATAACCCTGATGTTGTGGCTTCTCAAGTATTCGATGAACATCGCAGTTTGAATCTTTTCTCTGCCGAGTCTTGATAAGTCTTTTACAAGTACGACATCCATTCTATGCTCCGCAGCGGCTTGATAAATTTCCTCGATTCCGTTTCTCTCGAAGGTCATTCCGCTTACATTGTCATCGAATGATTCTCCTGCGAACTGATGTCCGTTCTTTTCGATGTAGTCCATCAAAATTTGTCTTTGGTTCTTTAATGAATTCATTTCCTTATCGTCATCTCTTGACAATCTGTAATAAATCCAAATTCTCCATGCTTGCATGATATTCATAGTATTTCTCCTTTCTTAGCAACAAACAATACCACATAAATTTTAATATATCCAGCTAAAAATCTAACGAAATTTCGCCGTTATTTTCTTGCATATCATCCTCGGGTTCATGAACTTCCGTTTCCGGTTGTTCAAGCCCCTGGCTTATGTAGTCTTTAACAACTGATTTGAGGAAATGATTGAATTCCTCGTTAGTTCCTGAATGGTAATAAATCACCTGAGTGATTTTAGGTTCATTGTTTTTTCTTGACATAAAATTTCCTCCTAACTTATTAGAATTTTAGTTTTGAAGCATCAGAACGGATTTTAGCAAATCCTCACAGGAATTCCACCTTCGCTCATTCTTATGACCGACCGTCCAATTCAGTGACGAGTTCAAGACGGGAGTATCATTATCGGCAATAATAGTCTTGGCACAGCGGTTTGCTATTCTGCCTCGCTGCAGTAAGTTTATCGCTCGCTTCTGTTTGGAAGGTCATGGCGCCTTTGCAGCCTTGCTCGCATTATTGCTTATGTATCCTGATGCTTAATATTCAATTTTAGAAAATCCGTATTAACTTCAAATGGATTTTACAACTAAATTATAACAAGGCATTGACATTTCGTCAATTGTTTTGTATAATGTTTGTTGGAGTAATGTAAATTTTACAAAAACGAGCAAGTTTAGATTTTACAAAACAAGGCGGTGTATGTTATGTCGAAAAAGCGGATTAAGATAGATTTTAAATCTCCCGAAGATGCCGTTAAACTTAACTATTTTAAAAACGAGGTTGAATTTTCCGAAGATAAAAATTTTATAATTACAGTTGATGGAACAAAGGATGATTATATTGTTTCAAACCGTCTATGGATGAGTAACAAGTACAGAGAATATCCGGAAATGAAAAACAAGCTTTCTATTGATGCAAACAATGAGACAGAAAGATTAACATTAATGCAGGATTTGATAGATGGCTTTTGTGAAAAATACACTCTTGATTTTTCAAGTCGTGAAGATCTTCTGGAACTGTACAGAAGAAATGTTGAACCTATTCCAAATCCGGCTCCGCATGTTTTGGGAGCTTGCCGCATAGGAATGAAATGCGGTGAAGGAATTTTCGATTTTATATATGCTGATTTTGATTCTATATATGAAAAACTTAGGAACAAAGAATATGTTATAAAATATCCCGATGCAAAAGGTAATGGTCAGCTTGAAAAGTTCTATAATCAATATGCTCATTATTGTAATACGCTATATAACTACGGAGAACTTTTTGCTGCCTCATTATATACCTATATTTGTCCACCTGTTTTCGGGAATCAAATTAACCACAAAAGAGCATTGCAATATTATATGCTGCAGTTAAAATACTGGCAGGATGTATATCTTGATTTATTTGAGTTCTGTTATGACGAAAATTATCATCCTAAAGTTTTAGGTGGTTTGTATCCTCATGAGCGATACAACATATATTGCATCATGCAGGACCTTCCTGTCTCTCATATTTTGAAAAACAAGCATAGTATAGTCCATAACAAGTTATCCAGTGAAAAAATGCCCTATGGCTTATCGGAGGCTGAAATAAATAAGAGATTCAGCTCTGAGATTAAAATGACAAAGGAAATTAAAAAATTTGCTAAAGACTACGAGTTCGAGCCTGAAATTTTGAAAACTTTAATTCAGATGCCGCATTATATTCATATCTGTTATGATTTTTCTGCCGTAGAGGAAATGCTTAGTCTTGAATTTATGAGATTGCTTGAATTGGATTTGCGTTTTATAAAGTGTCAGCGTTGCGGAAAGTATTTTCTTCGTAAGACCGAAAAAGATGCGAGATACTGCGACCGCATCCAACCGGGTACAAATAAAACCTGTAAAGATTTGGCTGCTATCGATAATTTTAAAGAGAAAAACAAAGATAATATTCCATTGCAGATATATAACCTTTACTACAAAAGATATGTTGCAAGAATTCAAGGCAGTTCCGAACGGGAAAGACAGTTTAACGAATGGAAATACAAATCTTCTGCAAAAAAGATTGATTGCGAAGAAGGTAGAATTACCATGTATGAATATGATGATTGGAATTTTGATTATTTCCCCAACAGACCGGGAACAAAATTCTTTAAAGACAAAAAATGATATTAAACATAAAAAGTATATTTCCCCAAAATGTAAGAGGATAGGCGGTTTGCCTATCCTCTGCTATTTTATTCCATCGTTCCAACCATCTTATTTATATCTCCATCTGAGTCTATTATGATGGTTTTGGTTTTACTTGGTACCACATAGCCAAATCCGTCTATGTAGGTTTTATTTTTTTCTTCTATGATTTCATTTCGTATTTTTGTTTCCTCATCTGTGAGATAGCAGGTGTCCTTGCTCATAATTTCGTCATTCGGATTTATGGGTTCTTCCGGATTCTTTTCCCATTTTGCATACAAGACATCCGGCTTTGTGAATTTAAATGTTGTGACCTGATTTTGCTTTGTTCTCGGATCAGTGAACCATCCTTTGAATGTGTAACCATATTTTGTCGGGACATAACTTTCAAGGCTGATGCTCTCGCCATATCTTTTAGTTATTGGCCTTATAAAGCCACCACCATCCGATGCAAAGGTTAAGGTTACACTTCCTACTATTCCAAGTTCATTATCGAAGGCCACTCGGTATTTACTCAGCCACCAAGGTGCTGCCGATACAGTTGTTGATAGCAACATTGTCGTTGTCAACGCCATACATATTATTTTCTTTTTCATAATCTCATCCTTTCGTTTTGGGCATAAAAATACCGACATACTCGAATTTCATTCATCGAATATGTCGGTATCATTTTCAAAGCATTCTATAAAGAACCTTGCTCCTAATTTAAATCCTTTTATAAATGTTTGGCATTCTGTTATTTGTATCATTTCGTCATAACAGGCTTTGACTTTATCAAACAGCTCTTTTTCTTGCTCATTTAGATTCTTGAGCAAATCTTCTTCATTTTTGGTAAGTAACCTGAACACCTTGTCAAACTTCCTTTGACTTTGGAATGGTCTTTCCATTGGGTTAATATTCCCATACCAGAATTCTTCAAGCACTTTCATCTCATTTCACCTCCTTGCGACACAAACAGTATCACAAGAAGAGGTGGAAGTCAACGAAGTAATTTTTTAATACTAATCATTTTTCTAAACGCTCAATGATTCTAGAAATAACATTTTCCACACTTGGATTATTGCTATCAGCAACTCTAGATAGAAATTCTCCTATGTTATTTCTTATTTCTTCTGCTTTCTTTAATTCTTCACTTTGTGCATATGTAGCGGATGGTGGTAGATCTTTAATAGCATCGTTAAGTTCATTACAATAATCAGTCCAATATTTTATATAGTTCAAACGCTTGATACCATTATAAATATCTTTAGCATCATCCCAAATCACATACATTGTTTTTTCGTCCCATTTATCATCCTTTATTAATTCTATTACCTCATATAAACATGCAACAGATTTAAGATAAGCATCAGAAATTACAAGAACAGCAAAATCCTCTTTGCGTATAGTTTTCATAAATTCAGATATACTTTTCCAATCACCAATATTGTTTTTGTCCCTTTTCACATCGCACTTTCCATCGAGTTCATTTTCTATTTTATCAACAAAGTCTGAGCAACCCCGATTGTACGATATAAACATTGTTGGCACATTAACTTGGATTTCTTGCTGTATAGGCAAGTTGTCTTCCATAAATGCCTTGCTAGAAAGTTCAATTTCATATCCACCTGTTACATCTTCGGTAAATTTTGAAAAGTATCCTTGTTCATCTAAAATATTAAGAAAACGTCTGTATTTTGGAACGAAAGATATTCTTGTATCATCGTCATCCAAATAAACATATCCGTCTTTTTCAATATCTAATAAAATTTGCATGATTAATGCAACCAAAGCATTTTTGTCTTTCGTATCAAAAAAATCACTTAAATTACCCTTTAGTGTCGCAGCTTTAGATTCTATATCTTTAAATAGCTTTTCATCACGCCATCCATTAAAAGAATCCAATGTTTTTAAAAATTCATCAACAAATTGAGTCTGTTCCAACTTCAGCAACTCGTATTTCATACTTTCTTTCCAGGACACAAAATCTTCTGTATTATATATCACGTTAAGTTTCGGTACTCCTACTCCGCCTGATACATGAAAAGATTTCTTTATTTCAGGTAATTGCGAAATCAATTTTAAAATTTTATACATATTTTTCTCCTTATTTCAATGCCTTTATAAGTTCTGAAAAGCTATCCATAGCACTTTCTAAATTCTCCATAATATCTGCTGCAAGCACATCAGGATCAGGAAGATTATCGAGATCTGCTAACGATTTATCTTTAATCCAGAAAATATCAAGGCTTGTCTTATCATGGGAGATAATATCATCATATGAGAATTTTCTCCATCTGCCATCAGGATTTTCTTCGCTGTATGTTTCACATCTGCCTGCAAGATTTCCTGAATTATAACATTTCACAAACTCATCCAAATCGGTTTGCTTAAGCGGATTCTTTTTAAGAGTAAAATGAATGTTAGTTCTGAAATCATAAATCCATACATTTTTTGTCTGCACATTAGGGCTTGCAGACTTCTTTTCAAAGAAAATAACATTTGCCTTTACCCCCGGCTTATAGAATATACCTGTCGGAAGTCTTAAAATTGTGTGCAAATCACAAGTTTCAAGGAGTTTCTTACGGACAATTTCACCGCTACCGCCTTCAAATAAAACATTATCAGGAACAACTACTGCCGCAGTTCCGCCAACCTTCAAAATTGTGTTTATGTGCTGAACAAAATTAAGTTGTTTATTTGAGCCTGTTGCCCAGAAATCCTGACGGTTATATACCAAATCCTCAGTTTCCTGTTCGCCATCTTCATTTTCAAAAGTCAAAGATGACTTCTTGCCGAAAGGCGGATTTGTCAATACATAATCATATCTTGTACCGGGATCTGAAAGAAGAGAGTCATTTCTTGTTATCGGAACTTCACCATTCAAGTCACCAACACTGTGCAGGAATAAATTCATAAGGCACAGACGATATGTTGCTCGAACCAATTCCCAACCATAAAATGTTTCAAATTTCAGTTTTTTCTTTTCTTCTGCATTAAGGCTGTTATTTGACTCAATATAGCTTTTTGCAGAAAGCAAGAAACCGCCCGAACCGCAACAAGGGTCAACGATTGTCTTGCCCGGCTGAGGTTTCACACACTCCACAATAGCATTGATTAAAGCTCGAGGTGTAAAATACTGTCCTGCACCGCTTTTTGTATCTTCAGCAACACGGGAAAGAAGGCTTTCGTAAATCTCACCCTTTACATCTTCTGCCATAGACACCCAGTTTTCAGATCCAATCATCTGAATAACTCGGCTTAAAATTGCAGGCTTGGTAATTTTATTTTGAGCTTCTGTGTAAATTTCCTGCAAAATACCACTTTTCTTTGCAAGTGTTTCCAAAATATATTTATATTTGTCTGCAAGCTCGGCTCCGCTTAAAGAAGATAAGCTCTCCCAAGTGCAATCATCGGGAATCCCTAAATCACGCTTATAAGGCGGTTTTGAATACTCATCAGCCATCTTTAAAAATATTAAATATGTAAGCTGTTCAAGGTAGTCGCTGTTGGAAACACCGTCATCCATCAGTACCCCTGCCATTGACCATATTTTTTGTGATATATTTGATTCAGCCATTGTCATGCTCCTTATGAATTTCTCTTTCTATTTTTGTAAGAGATTTACTAATTTTATCAAT
>JAFWWX010000113.1 GCA_017517985.1 Clostridia bacterium
GAGTCATATGTACCATTATCAGCATTGAGCATATCGTATCCTGCATCCTGAAGATACTTTACTGCTCTCTCCGATTCCTCCATATTTCTTCCGACCTCTGTGTATTCTTCGCCGGGCATCGCACCCTCACAGAAACCTTTCATTTTTGATTCAACAGAATAACGAAGAGATACCGGGAAATCACTTCCACACTCTTTTTTTATTGCCTTTACAACTTCCGTTGCAAAACGGTATCTGTTTTCAAAGCTTCCGCCATACTCATCGGTACGTTTATTGAAAAATTCAATTGCAAACTGGTCAAGAAGATAACCTTCGTGAACAGCGTGTACCTCAACACCGTCAACCCCTGCATCCATACAAAGTTTTGCTGTCTTTGCAAAGGCTTCGATTATTTCGTGAATCTGTTCAACTGTCATTTCAGGGCAGATAATATCGTGTGCCCAACGTGACGGCTGAGGACTGGGGCTTGCAAGCTCGTGGTTTGTATCAATAATCGGCTTTATAAGAGTGCGGGTAAACTTGTTTTTATGTAACGGTGCAACAAGCTCTGTGATTGCCCAGGAGCGTCCCATTCCGGCGGTGAGCTGAACAAACAGCTTTGCGCCTGTCTTATGGATTTCATCCATAAATTCCTTTAACTCTTTAAACATTTTCGGATTCTGCCACAGCCATTTTCCGAAGAATGTATCACGCAAAGGCGCTATACCCGGAATAATAAGACCTACGTTATTATTGGCTCTTTCAAGAAACAGCTTTGCTGCCTCCTTATCAAAGTGACAGCCTCCCAGTTCAAACCAACCGAAAAGCGATGTTCCTCCCATAGGGCACATAACGATTCTGTTTTTTATCTCCACATTTCTGATTTTCCAGGGGGTAAACAACGCATCAAGATTCTTGTTTGTTTCGTTCATAACACCTTTCATCCTTTCGATATTTCACATATTTGTTATTTCAAAATATTTTTGCTTATTTACTCCAATCTGCAACCATATAATAAATTTTTTCCAACTCCTTTCCTGTCATAAGTTTAGGAACAGGATACAGCGGATTGGATTCCTTTTCAGCATATTTTGCCATTGAAGGAATATCTTCCTTTCTGATTCCGTTCAGTTTGTTTGGTATACCCATATCCTTATTCAGTTTCTTTACTGCTTCAATAAACTTTTTCGCACCTGTTTCATAAGAATCATTTCTATCACAAACACCTGCAACTATACCAAGTTTATATAGCTTCTTATATACACTTTTGCCGTAAGTTTCGAGCACATAAGGCATAATTACCGCATTAGCAAGACCGTGAGGCGTACCGTATTTTCCGCCAAGAGAATGTGCAACTGCATGAATATATCCCACATAAGATTTTGAAAAGGCAATTCCTGCATTATATGCGGCGCGAAGCATATTTTCTCTGGATTTGTGATCACTTCCGTCTTTGTAGGCTTTTTCTATATTATCAAAAATAAGCCTTACAGCCATAAGTGCAAGTCGTCGAGTTTCTTTTGTTGTTGAACGCCCAATATATGCTTCAACAGCGTGCGTAAGCGCATCCATTCCCGTTGTTGCTGTCAAATGTGGCGGTAATGAATATGAAAAAGAAGCATCAAGTACCGCATAGTGTGGAATCAAAGGGAAACTCATAAGAGCATATTTATGTTGTTTTTCGTCATCCGTGATAATTGATGCCAAAGTTACTTCACTTCCTGTTCCTGCCGTAGTAGGAATAGCAATAAGTGTTGGCAATCTTCGAAGCACGCGGAGAATCCCTTTCATCTTTCCTACAGATTTCTTAGGATATGCAACTCTTGCTCCGACAGCTTTGCCACAATCCATTGAAGAGCCTCCTCCAATTGCAATAAGACAGTCACAATTATTTGATTTATAAACCGACAAAGCTTCTTCAACATTTTTAACTGTGGGATTAGGCAAAGTTTTATCATACACATTATAACGAATGCTGTTCTTTTTTAATGCTTCTTCAACCGGCGAAACAAGACCATTATCCACTATTCCCTTATCCGTAACAATAAGTACAGATTTTACTTTTTCTTTTTTAAACACGGAGGATAGTTTCGTGCAGGACTCCACTATCTCCGGCTCTCTGTACGGAAGAATAGGCAATGCAATACGGAATGCCGTTTGAAACACACGGCAAAAAATCGATTTAATAAAAAACATACTTACCTCTCATTTATCATAGGATTTGGCAACTTTTTCTATATTTTCACTGATAATATTCAAACTGCGATAAAAAACAGCTCTGTCTTCTGTAGAAATACCAACACTGATTTCTTCCAGCACTGCGTCAATTTTTTCTGCAATTCTTTTTCCCGCACGCTTACCTTTTTCAGTAAGAATAAAAGGAGAATTATATCTTTTTTTACTTTCACATTTACATATTAAATATTCGTTTTTTTCAAGATAGTCAAGACTTCTCGAAATTGTTGCTTTATCTTCTTCGCATCGTTCACAAAGATCTTTTGATGTAAGTTCTTCAGATATATACAAATAATACAGGCATGAAATATGTGGACTTCTAAGTTCATATTTTGCCATTTCTTCATTCTTGATTTTTCGTATATTTCTGTTTATTCGGTTTAACAAAACCGTGAAAGTTTCAAAACGTTCAATCATTTTAAAATATCTCCTATGTTATTTTTAATATACTATTTTTAAACAGGACAAGGTAATACCCAGTATCTCTCCAACATACTTCTTAAACTACCTTGATATTTTAATCTCATCCCCGTAATGTTACTTAAATCATCAGAAAAATACTTATTCACACTTTTGATTTCGTCATTTGCATGACTTTTTTGCAAAATATATGCCACAAACTGCGAACAGAAGAAACCAAAACGGCTGGATTTGTATGGCAACTTCAAAAGGCTTAAGGTAAGACTGGTTCTCGAATAATAAAACAAATCCTTAAACTCAATAAAATATTCAATAGCTTTCTTAATTTTTAAATATGTTTCTTCTGACACATTCATTTCGTACAGTTGACACGGAATAGCTTTTCTACCCGGCTTTGTATATCGGTTAATGTCTTCCACAATAAAGCCTTTTGTAACAAAACTGTAGAATGTATTCATATCTTCCTCCAACCCAATAGAAGCATGAGGATATTTTAATCCCGTCAAGAACTTAATGATTTTAGTTCCTGTATCAGGAAATTTTGTCAGCAACAAATATACTTTTCGTTTTGGCTTTTCTTCTTGTTTAAATATAATCATAGTACAAACTCCTCTAAACTTGTTGAAGTTTCAACAACCAATTTTAACATGCACTTGTTGAAATTTCAACAACTATTTGTAAACAATATCCACTTATTTCCAAAAATACAAACGCGGCATAACCGTAATGGTCACACCGCATTTTTAAATATATTTATTATATAAAACATCCTGTATTAAAAATATCTCCGTCAATATTGCAGATATTGTCTATGTTTATACTCTCGCTGTCATCTGTTACAATCCACCTGCCCAAGCTGTCAACTTTCCTGATTACACATTCCTTTTTCACATACTCTCCGCCTGCTTTTCTATCATCAGGAACAAAATACTCTACTATTACAAAGGGTGCTTTATCACAAAGCTCCTGAATATATCTGAGTTTTTCCGAAATTATACTTTTTTCCTCCTCGCAAAGCTCACGTTTTTTCTCTGTAAGTCTTGCGGTTTCCTCTATTGCGGCACCGTGCCCTGTAAGCGATGCAAAAGGAGAAAACTGTGCCGCTCTGTCGTGGTTTGACATTTTCGGGTATTTTTTTGAAATGTGATGAGGAAGATTAATTATATCGTCGTATTTATGGTTGCACATAACATTCCTCCGCAATGTATCTTATGTTTTTCAGCGGTCTTTTTCAAATGTCAGCTCTACGCCTTATGACCGCCAATCTGACCGTTTCTATCCTTTGCAGTCGCACCTTCTTCAAAATTCATTCCTTTAAGAATTGCATTCTTTCCGTATTTATTTTTTATCTCAATCATTGCTTTCTGCTTGTTCTTTTCTCTACCAAGAGCTTCTTTTTCTCTTTCCTGCTCTTTTTCAAGCTCACTGTAATCCGTAAAAATATCAAGCTGGATAGGTATTTGTTTTTTAACAGCTTCCCTCTCGTCTATTAAATTGCAGGCACTTATATTTATTCTTCTTGAAAGGAGATTTTTGTCTGCAATTTTATCAAACACTGAAAGCACTTTTTCCATTATAATTCTTGTTGACGATGTATACTGCCCGAGATTTACATTTCCGCGTGCGTTCTTTGGAATTTTCCTGCCATACATATCTGTTGTTATTTCACCGGTATATTTCTCCGAAAATCCCTCTATATTCAGATTTTTCGAATCATATCCTATTATAAGTACAAGCTGATTTGTGACAAGTCCTTTCTCAACAAGGTCAAGCACCAGGTGATCTATCATTTCCATAACAATAAGCCTTGTTTTGTCAAAATCATAGGGACTCTGAAGAACCTGACCGGAATTTATACTGTTTGTACTTGGTTTGTACGCCTTTATGTCTGCAATTGTACACGGCTCCCACCCCCAGGCGTGGTCAATAAGAAGCTCTGCATTTACACCAAAAAGATGGTAAAGTAAATCCTCACCACACATGGAACATCTGGCAATATCTCCCATTGTGTACATTCCGTGACTTTCAAGTGCTTTGGCATATCCTTTACCAACACGCCAGAAGTCCGTTAGAGGACGGTGATTCCAGAGAGTTTCTCTGTATGTTTTTTCACAAAGCTCAGCTATTCTTACGCCATCCTTGTCTTCAGGAATATGCTTTGCCGTAATATCCATTGCAACTTTGCAAAGATACAGGTTTGTTCCTATCCCTGCCGCTGCTGTAATACCGGTCTCATCAAGCACGTCCGTAATGAGCATTTTAGTAAATTCCCTTGCTGTCATCCTGCATCTTTTTAGGTATGCCGTTGCATCAATAAACACCTCGTCTATTGAATAGACATGAATATCTTCGGGTGCTATGTGACGCAGGTACACCTGGTATATAAGAGTGCTGTATTGCATATACAGTGACATTCTGGGCGGTGCTATAATAAAATCAAGGGCAAAATCAGAGTGAAGTGATAATTCAAGTGAATCTACGGATGAGCCGGAAAACTCTCTGCCATAGATTTTTCTCTTTCTTTCAGCATTTACTGCCCGGACCTTTGAAATAACCTCGAAAAGTCTTGCTCTTCCCGAAACGCCGTATGCTTTTAATGACGGGGTAACTGCAAGACAAATTGTTTTTTCAGTTCTTGTCGGATCTGCTACAACTAGATTTGTGGTGAGAGGGTTAAGATTTCTTTCTCTGCATTCAACGCTTGCATAAAATGATTTTAAATCTATCGCAATATAGGTTCTTTCATCACTCATTTCATCACCCCCCTTTTTCTATATAATATTACAAAATAATTTCAATACCTACAGAAATTAAGTAAACATTTTATTTATGGGGCGTGATATTAATATTGACAAATCAACCATATAAAGATATAATTATA
>JAFWWX010000004.1 GCA_017517985.1 Clostridia bacterium
TATGACAATCTCACAAATGCGGTGTTAGTCGGAGCGGGACAGCTCGGCAAGGCACTTCTGAACTACGAAGGATTCGAAGAGTTTGGCGTGAGAATAATGGCAGGCTTTGATATAGAAGCCAAAAAACAGACATCAAACCAAAAACAGATACTTCCTATGGAAGAGTTCAGTAAATTTTGTAAAGAGAATAACATTAAAATTGGAATCATCTCGGTAAATAAAGAATCATCACAGCAAATTTGTGACTTGATGATAGAGAACGGGATAAGTGCAATCTGGAATTTCTCACCGCTTAGACTTAATGTTCCCGAAGGAATATTGCTACAGCAAGAGAACCTGGCCTTATCACTTGCACACCTAAATAATCAATTAGTAAATCAAAATTAGGAGGATAATAAATCATGGAAAACAAGACTTACGAAATTGTAGACAGCGTTGAGAAGCTCGAAGAAGCTATTGCACGCACCAAAGAAGCTCAAAAGGTTTTTGCAACCTACACACAAGAGCAGGTTGATAAAATTTTCTTAGCTGCCGCTTCTGCTGCAAACAAAGCAAGAATCCCACTTGCAAAAATGGCAGTTGAAGAAACAGGTATGGGTATTGTAGAAGACAAGGTGATTAAAAACAACTATGCTTCTGAATACATTTACAATGCATACAAGGATACAAAAACCTGCGGTGTTATCGAAGAAGATACGGCTTATGGAATAAAGAAGATAGCAGAGCCTATCGGGGTAATCGCAGCTGTTATTCCTACAACAAACCCTACATCTACAGCAATTTTCAAATGTTTGCTTGCTCTTAAGACAAGAAATGCGATTATTATCTCTCCTCATCCAAGAGCAAAGAATTGCACAATTGCAGCCGCAAAACTCGTTTTAGAAGCTGCAGTTAAAGCAGGTGCTCCTGAAGGTATCATCGACTGGATTGATGTTCCGAGCCTGGAAATGACAAACACAGTAATGAAAGAAGCAGACATCATCCTTGCAACCGGTGGTCCCGGAATGGTTAAGGCTGCATACTCAAGCGGTAAGCCTGCTCTCGGCGTTGGTGCCGGAAATACACCTGCAATCATTGACGACAGTGCAGATATTCTTCTCGCTGTAAACTCAATCATCCACTCCAAGACATTTGATAACGGTATGATTTGTGCATCTGAACAGTCAGTTATTGTTCTTGAAAATATCTACGACATTGTAAAAGAAGAGTTCGCAACACGCGGATGCTATTTCTTAAGCAATGAAGAAACAGAAAAAGTAAGAAAAACAATTATCATAAACGGCGCACTCAATGCGAAAATCGTTGGTCAGCCGGCAGCTAAAATTGCGGAACTTGCAGGTGTTAAAGTTCCTGAAGGAACAAAAATACTTATTGGTGAGGTTGAATCTGTAGAGCTTTCCGAAGAATTTGCACACGAAAAGCTTTCTCCTGTTCTTGCAATGTATAAGGCAAAGGATTTCACAGAAGCGCTTGATAAAGCGGAAAGACTTGTAGAAGACGGCGGTTTCGGTCATACATCTTCTGTATATCTCAACGAGGTAACCGAAAAAGAAAAATTAGATGCATTTGCTGCAAGAATGAAGACTTGCCGTATCCTTGTTAACACACCTTCTTCACACGGCGGTATCGGTGACCTTTACAACTTCAAGCTTGCACCAAGCCTCACACTTGGTTGTGGTTCTTGGGGTGGCAACTCCGTATCTGAAAATGTTGGTGTAAAACACCTTATCAATATCAAAACTGTAGCTGAAAGAAGGGAAAATATGCTTTGGTTCCGTGCACCTGAAAAGGTATATATTAAGAAAGGCTGTCTGCCTGTTGCTCTCGATGAGCTTAAAAATGTAATGGGTAAGAAGAGAGCGTTTATTGTAACAGATACATTCCTCTATGAAAACGGTTATACAAAACCGATAACTGATAAACTTGATGAAATGGGTATAGCTCATACAACATTCTTTGATGTACAGCCTGATCCTACACTGAACAATGCTAAATGTGGTGCAGCACAGATGGCAGCATTTAAGCCGGATACAATCATCGCACTCGGTGGTGGTTCTGCTATGGACGCAGCAAAGATTATGTGGGTGCTCTATGAACATCCGACCGCAGACTTCATGGATATGGCTATGAGATTTATCGATATCAGAAAGAGAGTTTACACCTTCCCGAAAATGGGCGAAAAAGCATATTTCATCGCAATTCCCACATCGGCAGGTACAGGTTCTGAGGTTACACCTTTTGCAGTTATCACAGATGAATCTACAGGTGTTAAATATCCTCTCGCAGACTATGAACTTATGCCTAATATGGCAATCATCGATACCGACTTCCATATGTCAGCTCCTAAGGGACTCACAGCTGCTTCCGGTATCGACACAGTAACGCATGCTATCGAAGCTTATGCTGCAATGCTTGCAACAGACTACACAGACGGTCTTGCTCTTAAATCTCTTAAGACAGTATTTGAATACTTACCGAGAGCTTACGAAAACGGACAGACAGATGTTATCGCTCGAGAAAAGATGGCTAACGCGGCTACAATGGCAGGTATGGCATTTGCAAACGCATTCCTCGGTGTATGTCACTCTATGGCTCATAAACTCGGCGCATTCCACCACTTGCCTCACGGTGTTGCAAACGCTCTTATGATTGAAGAAGTTTTAAGATTCAACGCGGCTGAAGCACCTGCAAAGATGGGTACATTCTCACAGTATGACCATCCGCACACACTTGCTCGTTACGCTGAAGTTGCAGATTACCTTGGTATTAAGGGTAATTCTGATGAAGAAAAACTTGAAGGCCTTATCAAAGCAATTAACGACCTTAAAGCAAAGGTTGGTATAAAAGAAACAATTAAAGATTACGGCATTGATGAAAAAGTATTCCTCGACAATCTTGACGAAATGGTTGAACAGGCATTTGATGACCAGTGCACAGGTGCTAACCCAAGATATCCGTTAATGGCAGAAATCAAGCAGATGTATTTAAATGCATACTACGGCAAGCACTTTGAAGAGAAGGCTATGCCTACAGCAATGGATATCAAATCCAATGCAAAACCGGATGCAATCAAGGGCGTATATAATAAAGGCAAAAAAGCCTGAGTCAAAATAGAAGGAGGAATAAATCATGAAACTTGAAAGAGTAATTGCAGTTAGAAATAATAAAACCATATACCGTGACGGAGACAGATGCATAAAGGTATTTGACGATCACTATTCAAAGGCCGATGTGCTTAATGAGGCACTCAATCAGGCAAGAATCGAAGAAACCGGACTTAACATTCCTAAAATCCTTGAGGTAACAATGGTTGACGGAAAGTGGGCAATCGTTTCAGAATTCATTAAGGGGAAGACTCTCGCACAGCTTATGGAAGAAGAGCCTGACAAAAAGGAAGAGTACATTGAACTTCTTGTTGACCTTCAGCTTGAAGTACACTCTAAGAAATCTCCTCTCCTCAATAAGCTTAAGGATAAGATGAATCGCAAAATTAGTGCAGCAGATATCGATGCTACAACCCGTTATGATTTGCACACAAGGCTTGAAGGAATGCCAAAGCATACCAAAGTTTGTCACGGCGATTTCAACCCTTCAAACATTATAATAACAGAAAACGGAACAGCATATATCTTAGACTGGTCCCACGCAACACAGGGAAATGCATCAGCAGATGCTGCAAGAACATATCTTTTGTTCTGGCTTGCAGGTGATATTGAAGGTGCAAAATTATATCTTGAACTTTTCTGCAAAAAGAGTGATACTGCAAAACAGTACGTTCAGAAGTGGATGCCAATTGTAGCTGCGTCACAGTCAGTTAAAGGTAACGAGAAGGAACGTGAATTCCTGCTCTCCTGGGTAGATGTTGTTGATTACGAATAATAAATTGTTAACCGGATTATGTGCCTTTTCACAAAGGCACATAATCACGAAAAAATTTGAAAGGATTGAATAGTAAA
Source organism: Clostridia bacterium (assembly GCA_017517985.1). The sequence continues at coordinate 3,957 of JAFWWX010000004.1, forward strand.
ATGAAAATAACAGTATGTATCGGTAGTTCATGTCACATTAAGGGTTCCCGTCAGGTTGTAGAACAGCTTCAGTATCTTATTAACGAAAATAATCTCGGCGATAAGGTTGAACTTGGCGGAACATTTTGTATGAATAAATGTCAGCAGGGTGTTTGCGTTACAGTAGACGAAGAATTTCATTCAGTTACACCGGATACAGTAAGCGAGTTCTTCCAGAAAGAAGTTCTTGCAAAGGTGTGATAATATGATTATTCAGATTTGTGTTGGAAGTTCTTGTCATTTGAAAGGCTCACCGGAAATAGTAGAACTGCTCACTCAAGCGGTTAAAGATCACAAACTTGAGGATGAAATAACACTTGCCGGAAGCTTTTGTATAGGTAAGTGCAATAGAGTAGGGGTAACTGTACAGGTAGATGATGTTATACATACAGGAATTAACCGTGAGAATTTTAAAGAATTTTTTAATGACAAGGTGCTCTCTGTAATAGAAAACGAAAGGAAGTAACGGGAAATGCCAAATTGTTTGACCTTAAAAAAATCAAATTGCAAAAACTGTTATAAATGTATTCGTCATTGCCCCGTAAAAGCAATTCGCTTTTCCGGAAATCAGGCACATATTATAGGGAATGAATGTATCTTATGCGGTCAGTGCTTTGTTGTCTGTCCGCAGAATGCAAAACAGATTGTAGATGAAACAGAAAAAGTAAGGGTATTATTACAAAGCGGCAATCCTGTAGTTGTAAGTCTTGCTCCGTCATTTGTTGCCAACTATGACGGAGTAGGCATCAATGCAATGCGTGATGCACTTCAAAAGCTTGGATTCTATGATGTGGAAGAAACAGCTATCGGTGCAACCATCGTAAAAAAAGAGTATGAAAGAATGCTGAAAGAGGATGAGCGCGATATAATCATCACATCTTGCTGCCACTCAATCAACTTGCTTATACAGAAGTATTTCCCGGCAGAGCTTGAATATCTTGCAGATGTGGTTTCTCCTATGCAGGCACATTGCATGGATATTAAGAAGAGATTCCCGAATGCTAAAACAGTATTTATCGGACCTTGCGTGTCCAAAAAGGATGAAGCAGAGCATTATGAAGGAATTGTTGATGCGGTTCTTACATTTGAAGAACTTACACAGTGGTTAAAAGAAGCAAATATAGAGCTGAAAAAGGAAATAGATTCAGAACCTGAAAGTCGTGCAAGATTCTTCCCGACAACAGGAGGAATTCTTAAAACAATGACTCAGGATGCTCCCGGATACACATATCTTGCACTTGACGGTGTAGAAAACTGTATAGATGCACTTAAAGATATTGAAAGCGGTAAAATTCATAAATGCTTTATTGAAATGTCAGCTTGTGTAGGAAGCTGCATCGGCGGTCCTGTAATGGAAAAGTATCACCGTACTTCTGCAGTAAAAGACTACATCACAGTTTCCAACTATGCAGGTGAAAAAGATTTCGATGTGCTACAACCTAACTCGGTTGAATTAAGCAAACAGTTTGAATTTATTGAACACAGACTTCAGCAACCGTCAGAAACTGAAATTTTCAATGTGCTTCGTCAGATGGGTAAATTTAAACCTTCTGATGAACTCAACTGCGGCTCCTGCGGATACAACACTTGTCGTGAAAAGGCTATAGCAATCTGTCAGGGTAAGGCTGAAATATCCATGTGTTTGCCGTTCTTAAAGGATAAGGCAGAAAGCTTCTCTGATACAATTGTAAAGAATACACCGAATGGTCTTATTGTTCTTAATGAGGAACTTGAGGTACAACAGATAAATGAAGCCGCAAGAAAAATAATGAATGTACGCTCAAGCACAGATATATTAGGTGATCAGGTTATTCGCATTATGGATCCTACAGACTTTATGGAAGTAAGAAATACGGGCAGAGATATCAGAAACAAGATGGTATATCTTCCTGAATATAAAAGATATGTTGAACAGTCAGTTGTTTATGATAAAGACTCACATCTCTTAATAGGCATTATGCGTGATGTAACCGATGAACAGACAGAAAGAGAAAAGAAAGAAAGCATCAGCAGACAGACTGTTGAGGTAGCAGATAAAGTCGTAGATAAGCAGATGCGTATCGTTCAGGAAATTGCTTCTCTTCTCGGCGAAACTGCAGCAGAAACCAAAATTGCTCTTGCAAAGCTAAAGGAGTCGATACAGGATGAATGATTTATGTGCAGATATCGGCTGGAAGAGTATTAACCATATAGGAGAACAACTTTGTGGTGACCATGTTGAAATAGTTGAACAAAACGAAGACTCAACTGTTATCGTTCTTGCAGACGGTCTTGGAAGCGGAGTTAAGGCAAGCATTTTGTCTACTCTCACATCAAAGATAATATCCACGATGATGGCTGCCGGACTTCCAATAGAGGAATGTGTTTCAACAATTGCCGCAACACTTCCTGTATGTTCGGTAAGAGGCGTTGCATATTCAACTTTCACCATTATGCATCTCATAAACAATGAAACTGCAGAAATTATACAATATGACAATCCGCAGGTGATTGTACTTCGTGATAATGTGAACTATGATTATCCGAAGACAGAAATGAATATTGACGGTAAAAAGATTTATAAGTCTGTTATACGCCTGCATGAAAATGATATTTTTATTGCAATGAGCGATGGCTGTCCTCATGCCGGTATCGGTATGGCATACAACTTTGGATGGAAGAGGGAAGACATCATAGATTTTATGGAAACGATGTCTGTAGCCGGATTAACCGCAAAAAATTTGTCAACATTGCTCGTTGACGAATGTGATAAGCTGTACGGATATAAGCCCGGCGATGATGCAACAGCGTGTATTGTTAAAATAAGAAAACGCGAGCCGATGAATATACTCTTTGGTCCTCCCTCTAATCGTGATGATTGCGACAGAATGATGTCTCTGTTTTTCTCGAAGCAAGGCAAGCATATTATATGCGGCGGAACAACATCATCAATCGCTGCAAAGTATTTGAGAAAACCTTTGCAGGCAACTCTGAATTTTGAAAAATCAGATGTGCCACCGATCGCAAAGCTTGAAGGTGTTGACCTGGTAACCGAAGGCGTTATTACAATGAACAAGGTAATTGAATATGCAAAGGATTATCTTGGTAAAAACGAATTATATGAGCAATGGAATTACAAGCGTGATGGTGCTTCGCTGATATGTCAGCTCTTATTTGAAGAAGCAACCGATATAAACTTTTATGTAGGCAGAGCAATCAACCCGGCGCATCAGAACCCTGATTTGCCGATAAATTTCAGTATTAAAATGAATTTGGTTGAAGAGCTTTCAAAAAGCCTTAAGGAAATGGGTAAAAGAATTAAAGTAAGTTATTTTTAAGGAGAGTGAATTATGAGAAAGTTTGATACAAAGGTACAGCATTTAAAATATAAAGTGCTTCGCGAAGTGGCAAGACAGGCATGGAATGACACTCTTCTTGACAATATACTTGAAATACCTAAGAAAATTGTACCCGGTAAGACATCAACAATGCGTTGCTGTGTTTACAAAGAGCGTGCCATCCTTGGTGAACGTGTTAAAATTGCCATGGGCGGAGACAAGGAAAATCCAAATGTAATTGAGGTAATCGAAATTGCTTGTGATGAGTGCCCTGCAGCAGGTTTTGAGGTGACTGATTCCTGCAGAGGGTGCCTTGCTCACAGATGTGAAGATGTGTGTAAAAGAGGAGCCATTTCCTTTGACCACAACCACGTAGCTCATATTGATAAATCAAAGTGTGTTGAATGCGGTCAATGTGCAAAGGTTTGTCCTTATTCGGCAATCGTAAACCGCAAGCGTCCGTGTCAGAATGCTTGTAAGATTAAAGCGATTTCTATAAATGAGGAAAATGCTGCTGCAATAGATAACAGCAAGTGTACTGCATGTGGAGCTTGTGTATATCAATGCCCGTTCGGTGCTATTATGGATAAGTCATATATTCTGAATGTTATTGACCTGATTAAGAAAAGCGAGGACAATCAGAAGTATAAAGTATATGCAATGGTTGCACCTTCAATCTCCAGCCAGTTTACTTATGCAAAGCTCGGTCAGGTAATAAAAGGACTTAAAGAGCTTGGATTTTATACGGTAATTGAAGCGGCACTTGGTGCAGATATGGTTGCACAATCTGAATCAAAGGAACTTGCAGAAAAAGGACTTTTGACGAGCTCATGCTGTCCGGCTTTTGTTTCCTATGTGAAATCAGCGTTTCCTGATTTGGTTAAATATATTTCCCACAATCTTTCACCGATGGCAACGCTTGCAAAGTATATCAAGGAAACAGATGCAAACTCAAGGATTGTGTTTATTGGACCTTGCACAGCTAAAAAGGCTGAAGCACAGCTTGAAGATGTAAAGCCTTATGTAGATGCTGTTATGACTTTTGAAGAGCTTCAGGCTCTCTATGACAGCAAGGATATTGATATAACAGCGCTTGATGAAGATGTGCTTGATAATGCTTCGTACTTTGGCAGAATTTTTGCACGCTCCGGTGGCCTTTCTGATGCTGTAGCACAGGGGTTAAAGGAACAGAAAATAGATTTTGATTTGAATGCAATTCCTTGTGATGGAATAGAAGCTTGCAAGATGGCACTTCTTAAATTGAGCAAAGGTGTGCTTGATGCAAACTTTATCGAAGGTATGGCGTGTGTCGGCGGGTGTATCGGCGGTGCTGGATGCCTGACTCACGGTGAAAAAAACAAATCAGAAGTTGATAAATACGGCAGAGAAGCTCTTGAAAAAACAATTTCACATGCCGTTGCTGTGTTAAAATAGTATGTCTTAAACGTATATATGAATGAAGTTATCAAAAATGATAAGATTGGGTTACGTTTTTAATTATTCCCAAATATAGTTTTATGTTGTATAATTAAATATATAAAGAACTAAATTTAATAAATTTAAAAATACATATAATAAAGGAGAAATTGTAATGGCTCGTTTTACATTACCTCGTGACTTATATCACGGCAAAGGTGCACTTGAGGCACTCAAAACACTCAAAGGTACACGCGCAATGGTTTGCGTAGGCGGCGGTTCTATGAAACGCTTCGGTTTTCTTGATAAGGTAACTACATACCTTAAAGAAGCAGGGATGGAAGTTGAAGTTTTTGAAGGTATTGAGCCGGATCCTTCTGTTGATACCGTTATGCGCGGTGCAGAAGCTATGACAAAATTCCAACCGGACTGGATTGTTGCCATCGGCGGTGGTTCTCCGATTGATGCCGCAAAAGCTATGTGGATTAAGTACGAATATCCGGAAATCACATTTGAGGAAATGTGTGTAGTATTCGGTATCCCTGAACTTCGTAAAAAGGCTCATTTCTGTGCTATTCCTTCAACATCAGGTACAGCAACAGAAGTTACAGCTTTCTCTGTTATCACAGACTATGAAAAAGGTATCAAATATCCCCTTGCAGATTTTGAAATTACCCCTGATGTTGCTATTGTAGATCCTGAACTTGCTGAAACGATGCCTCAGAAGCTTACAGCTCACACAGGTATGGATGCTATGACACATGCTATTGAAGCTTATGTTTCAACTGCAAACTGCGAATTTACTGATCCCCTTGCAATATTTGCAATTAAAATGATTCAGTCTGCTCTCGTTGGTTCTTATAACGGCGATATGACAAAGCGTGCTTCTATGCATAATGCTCAGTGTCTTGCAGGCATGGCGTTCTCTAATGCTCTTCTTGGTATCGTTCATTCAATGGCTCACAAAACAGGTGCAGTTTTTGAAGATTTAGGTGCTCACATAATTCATGGTGCTGCTAATGCTATGTATCTTCCTAAAGTTATTGCATTTAATGCAAAAGATGAAACAGCTAAAAAGCGTTATGGTGTGATTGCAGACTATATGGGACTCGGCGGTGCAGACGATGATGAAAAAGTTGCAAACCTTATTGCATATCTTCGTGGAATGAACGATGCTCTTAATATTCCACAGTGCATCAAAAACTACGGAGCAGACAGCTATCCTTGCGAAAACGGATTTGTTCCTGAAAAAATATTCCTTGAAAGACTTCCTGAAATTGCAAAGAATGCAGTTGCTGATGCTTGTACAGGTTCTAATCCTCGTAAGATTTCTGTTGAAGAAATGGAAAAACTTCTCAAATGCTGTTATTATGACACAGAAGTTGATTTTTAATAACGGATACACCGTGTAATATCATAAATGACGGTTGCCGAGTTCCGGTAGCCGTCATTTTTTTGAACGGAGAGATAGTATGTATAAAATTATTGAAAAGAAGATTTTAAATGAAGCGGTTGTTCAGCTTCAGATAGAGGCGCCTTTAGTAGCTCGTAAGGCAAAACCCGGACAGTTTATTATTTTAAGAGTTGATGAAGATGGAGAAAGAATTCCCCTTACAGTTGCCGGGGTTAATAAAGAAAAAGGAACGGTAAAAATTATTGTTCAAATTGTCGGTGGAACAACTGAAAAACTCAGCCACAAACAAGAAGGGGAGTATATTTCGGATTTTGTAGGTCCTTTAGGTGTACCAACACATATTGACGGTATAAAAAGGGCTTGTATAGTCGGCGGTGGTGTTGGATGCGCAATAGCTATGCCGATAGCTGAGAAGCTTCACGAAATGGGAGCTCAAGTAACAAGCATTATAGGTTTTAGAAGTAAGGAACTTTTAATCCTTGAAGATGAATTTAAAAATTGTTCTGACACATTAAAAATCATGACAGATGACGGCTCTTACGGTGAAAAGGGAAATGTAACAGCTCCTTTAAAAGAAATGCTTGAAAATGGCGAAAAATTTGATATTATAATTGCAATAGGACCTCTTGTTATGATGAAATACGTTGTATTGACCGCAAAACCTTTTGCAACACCTGTAACCGTTTCTATGAATCCTATTATGATTGACGGAACAGGAATGTGCGGTGGTTGCAGATTAAGCCTGAATGTGAACGGAGAAAAAGTAACAAAGTTTGCGTGTGTTGATGGTCCTGATTTTAATGGATATGAAGTTGACTTTGATGAGGCAATCTCCCGAGGAAAAATGTATTCAACATTTGAAAAACACGCACATGAAGCAACGTGTAGTCTGTTTAAAAAGGAGGTAGAATGATATGGCTAAAGCAAATATGTCAATCACTCGCAATCAGATGCCTACACAGGATCCAAGAATTCGTGCACATAATTTCGATGAGGTTGCTTTAGGATATTCAGAAGAAACGGCAATAAACGAAGCAATGCGTTGTTTAAATTGTAAAAATATGCCTTGCGTTGACGGTTGTCCAGTAAAAATTCATATTCCGGAATTTATCTCCGCTATCAAGGAAGGTGATTTTGAGGGAGCATATCAGATTATTACAAAGTCTTCTTCGTTGCCGGCGGTTTGCGGCAGAGTATGCCCTCAGGAAACACAGTGCGAATCAAAATGCGTAAGAGGTATTAAAGGAGAATCGGTAGGTATAGGAAGGCTTGAAAGATTTGTTGCAGACTGGCATAATACGTTCGCTAAGGATGCTCCCGAAAAGCCTGATTCAAATGGTCATAAAGTAGCTATAGTCGGATCGGGACCCTCGGGTTTAACTTGCGCAGGTGATCTCGCTAAAAAAGGCTATGATGTAACTGTTTATGAAGCACTTCATACAGCGGGCGGTGTTTTGGTTTATGGAATTCCCGAGTTCCGTTTGCCAAAAGCAATTGTTGCAAAAGAAGTAGATGCTTTGAATAAGCTTGGCGTTAAGATTGAAACCAATGTCGTTATAGGAAAAACTTTGACAGTAGATGAATTGTTTGATATGGGCTTTGAGGCAGTGTTTATTGGGTCAGGCGCAGGACTTCCTAATTTTATGGGTATTCCCGGAGAGTCTCTTAACGGCGTGTATTCTGCTAACGAGTTTTTGACGAGAAGCAACTTGATGAAATCTTATCTTGAAAATCCTGAAACACCTATTATGAAAGGCGGCAATGTTGCAGTTGTTGGCGGCGGTAATGTTGCTATGGATGCTGCAAGAACAGCTCTTAGACTTGGCGCTGAAAAAGTATATGTTATTTACCGCCGATCGATGGATGAACTTCCGGCGAGACGAGAGGAAGTGGAACATGCTGAAGAAGAAGGAATTGAATTCCGTCTGCTTTGCAACCCTACTGAAATTCTTGGATATAATAACCCTGATGATACTAAAGATCCTAAAAACGGCTTTGTAAAAGGAATGCGTTGTATTAGAATGGAGCTTGGAGAACTTGATGCAAAAGGCAGAAGACGCCCTGCTCCAATTCCCGGAAGTGAATTTGAGATTGATGTGGATACTGTTATCATGTCAATTGGAACATCACCAAATCCATTGATCAAAGTTACAACTGAAGGGCTTGAGGTAAATTCAAGAGGCGGTATAATCGTCAACGAAGATGGTTTAACATCTCGTAATGCAGTTTATGCAGGTGGCGATGCAGTAACAGGTGCAGCAACGGTTATATCTGCAATGGGGGCAGGTAAAACAGCAGCCAATGCAATTAACGAATATCTTAAAGGAAAAAAATGCTGAAAATCTTGACAATATCGTGGGAATGAGTTATAATATTAAATAAGAGCAAAGGCGTTCTGATATTAGTCAGGACGCCTTTGCTTTTTTTCTGCAAGTCATTGCTTGTTAAGGTTTGTAGTGACGTTTTTGCAAAAGATAGGAGGGCTTATAAATGTATAAGAAAATAATAACAACCGGAATAGGAGTTTCTGCCTGTATTGCGGCTGCTTTAACGATTGGAGGTATAGGCTGTTTATTATGGATAAAAAGAAAAGGACAACAGGAATAGTTGCTTTTGCTATTCTTGCACTTATATTAATGATTGGTACCATAATTGTAAAATCCCCCGGCAGCCATGAATCTATAAGAGAATTAATGCGGGATGCCGTTCTTCATGAGACGAATAAGATAAGTCTTTTTGGCTTAAAGAATGTAAATCCCGGACTCATCTCAGCTGTTACTGTTACGGGAATACTTTTTGTGATTGCACTAATCATTAGAATATTTGTGATTCCAAAATTTAAAATGGTTCCGGGAAAGCTTCAGCTTATTCTTGAGACACTGGTTGGATTTTTTGAGAATCTTGCAAAATCCAACAGTCCGCACCGTAATAAATTTTTAGGTGCATATGTTTTCACCGCAGGCGTGTACATATTTGTAGGAACAATACTTGAACTATTTGGTATTCAAGTGGTTACAACACACGGAACATCAATGGCACTGCCTGCTCCGCTTGCAGATATCAACGGGGCAATAATGATAGGATGCCTTTCATATCTTGTTATCCTATCGGGCGGTATAGCAGAAAATAAATTAAAAGGAGTGGGAAAAACCTTAAAAGAATTTTCTCTTCCCATATCAATGAGCTTTCGTCTTTTTGGTGCACTTTTAAGCGGTGCCCTTGTAACAGAGCTTGTTTATCACTATATTCATTTAAGCTATGGTCTTCCGGTACTTGTCGGAGTATTGTTTACATTGCTTCACGCCGTTATTCAGGCGTATGTACTTACAATGCTCACATCTCTTTTTTACGGCGAGGTATCAGAGCCGGCTCGCGTTAAGAAATAATTAAAATTTGGAGGTTTAAGATATGAAAAAGAACATTAAAAGAATCTTTACGGCAGTGATGCTGCTTGCGATGATATTTACATTGACAATCCCTGCTTTCGCTGCAGGTGAAGCCGAAACGGTTGCAGCAGCCGACAATGCGCTTGGTGACAAAGCACTTGCGGCAGCGATTGCAGTTGGACTTGCGGCAGCGGCCGGTGCAATCGGTATGGGCTGGGCTATTGCAAAATCTGCAGAAGCGATTTCCCGTCAGCCTGAGGCTGAAAACAAAATCCGTACAACATTGATGCTTGGTCTTGTTTTCGTTGAAACAGCTATTATCTACGCACTTGTTATTGCAATACTGATTATATTCGTATTGTAAGGAAGGAGGAAAATCAATGAATGTGCCGCTTAATATTGACTGGCAGCAAATTCTTCTGCATTTGTTAAATTTTGTAATTTTGTTTGCAATACTATATTTCCTTCTATATGACCCCGTAAAGAAATTTATGGATAAAAGATGCGAATATTACAAAAACATTGACGATGAAGCAAAGAAGAATTTAAAGCAGGCAGAGGAACTTAAAAAGAAGTATGCAGAAAAATTACATTCTGCCGATAGCGAAATTGAAGAAAAAAGGCAGGCTGCAAACAAGTCATTGTCTGAGAAAACCGCTCAGAGTATGCTTTTAGCAAAGCAGGAAGCAGATAAAATCGTTTCTGATGCATATAAAAAGGCTGAAGGAGAACGCAAAAAACTTCTTGAAAGTGCTCAGAATGAAATAGCCGATATGGTAGCGGATGCTACTGAAAAAATTGTTGCAGGCGCAAGCACTTCGGATGCTTACAATAACTTTTTGAATTCGGTACAAAGGAGCGAGGCGGATGACTGATAAAATTTATACCCAAACTGCCGTTTTGTATTCCAATACACCGCCAAGCGACGAGCAGGAGAAGAAATTTATTGATTTCTTAAAGCAAAGATACAACGAGGACATTTCTCTGGTCTGGAAGAAAACAGATATACCCGAAGGCGGCTTTAAGCTGGAGATTGGTTCTGAAGTTTTCGACTGGAGTATCGACGGACGCCTTGCTCAATTCAAAGAAGCCTTATCTAAGCTTAAAAATAAAAGTAATGACATTATTCCTTTAATCCGTGAAACAGTTGAAAACTGGACACCTGAAGCTATTGCTGAAGAAATTGGCGAAGTTTTGACTGTCGGTGACGGAATTGCCACCGTCAGCGGTCTTAAAAACGCAACCTATGGTGAAATTTTGCTTTTTACATCAGGTGTAAGAGGTATGGTACAGGACTTAAGGGATGGCGAAATAGGCTGTATTCTTTTCGGAAGCGATGAAGAAATCAGTGAAGGAAGCACGGTAAAAAGAACCGGCAAAACTGCAGGTGTTCCCGTTGGTGATGAATTTATAGGAAGAGTAGTAAATGCTCTCGGTGTTCCAATTGACGGACAAGGCGAAATTCATTCAGTTGACTATCGTGCGGTTGAAAATCCGGCACCCGGTATCATTGACAGACAGCCTGTTTGTGCACCAATGGAAACCGGTATTCTTGCAATAGATTCAATGTTTCCAATCGGCAGAGGTCAGCGTGAGCTTATCATAGGCGACCGTCAGACAGGTAAAACTGCGATTGCAATAGATACCATTCTGAATCAAAAAGGCAAGGATGTTATTTGTATATATGTCGCAATTGGTCAAAAAGCAAGCTCTGTTGCTCAGCTTGTGCAAAATCTTAAATCGAGAGGTGCAATGGAATACACGATTATTGTCAATGCCTCTGCAAGTGACTCGGCACCGCTGCAGTACATAGCACCTTATGCCGGATGTGCATTGGGAGAGTATTTTATGGATAATGGGAAAGATGTTTTGATTGTGTATGATGATTTATCAAAGCATGCTATTGCTTATCGTTCCTTGAGTCTTCTTTTAGAGCGTGCTCCGGGACGAGAAGCATATCCCGGTGATGTGTTCTATCTGCATTCAAGACTCCTAGAGCGTAGTGCACACTTAAGCGATGAAAAAGGCGGCGGAAGTATGACGGCGCTTCCTATTGTTGAAACACAATCAGGCGATGTATCGGCATATATTCCGACAAATATTATTTCCATTACAGACGGTCAGATTTTTTTGGAAAGCGATTTGTTTTTTGCAGGTCAGCGTCCGGCAGTAAATGTAGGTCTTTCTGTTTCCCGTGTGGGGGGCGATGCACAGACACAAGCAATGAAAAAAGCAGCAGGCGCTATCCGTCTTGATTTGGCACAGTACCGTGAAATGGAAGTGTTCACACAGTTTGCAAGTGACCTTGATGATGCGTCCAAAGCACAGCTTACTTACGGTCAGGGACTTATGCAAGTGCTGAAACAGGAACAGTATAAACCGTATAAGCATCACGAGCAGGTTATTATTTTAGTTGTTGTCTTAAATCATCTTTTGCAGAATATTGCACCGGGTAGGGTTACGGTAACTGTTCAGAATATGCTCAAATATTTTGAGGAAAAGCATTTTGAAATTGCCGAAAACATCAATGGAAGCGGAGTGCTCGAAGATGAGTGCAGAGAAGAAATCATTCGCATAGCAAAAGAATTTTTGCAGGGACGGTGATAGAATGGCAACCACAAAGGAAATAAAAAATCGAATTAAAAGTGTAAGGGATACGCAGAAAATCACCAATGCTATGTATCTGATCGCTTCGACAAAGCTTCGTAAAGCAAAAAGCGAGCTCGATAAAACCAGACCGTTTTTTAATTGTATTCAGGGAGAGATAAAACGAATTTTCAGAACCTCTGAAGAGATTGAAAATAAATATTTCTATCCTGTAACCGGTGAGCATGAGCTTCACGGATCTTATGGATATCTTGTTATTACGGCGGATAAGGGTCTCGCCGGAGCATACAATCAGAATGTTATAAAAGAGGCTCTGAGGCTTATGCAGGAACATGAAAATCCAAAGCTTTTTGTTGTAGGAGAATTTGGAAGACATTATTTCACATCACGTAATATTCCAATAGAGCAAAGCTTTCTTTATACGGCGCAGAATCCTACAATTCACAGAGCAAGAGAGATTTCGGCATTTTTACTTGATTTATTTAACAGACAAAAGCTTTCAAAGATTTTTGTTATTTATACCGATATGCAGGGAGTGATAAACTCACAGGCTTGCTCTGCGAGATTATTGCCCTTCCACCGTGCACAGTTTATTACTTCTGATATTCACGAAAAAGAAATTATAATTCCTTTTGAGTTTCAGCCGTCCATTGAAAAGGTTTTAGATAACATAGTTCCAAGCTATGTAACGGGATTTATATACAGTGCACTCATTGACAGCTTTTGCAGTGAACAGAATGCGCGTATGAACGCTATGGATTCGGCTAACAGAAATGCACAGGAATTACTTGACGAACTTTCTGTTCAGTATAACCATATTCGTCAAGGTGCTATAACACAGGAAATCACCGAAGTTTCATCAGGTGCAAAAAGTATGAGAAAGAAAGCTAAAATGAAAAGTGTCAGAGGAGGTGTAAAAAGCGAATGAATGGAGAAATTGTACAAGTATCAGGATCAGTTGTAGACG
>JAFWWX010000114.1 GCA_017517985.1 Clostridia bacterium
CCGAAACAAGTACCGCCAATAGCCGCTATAAGGCAAATAACAACTATGATTATAATGACAACGGGACCACCTGCATAAATTGCTGCTGCTAATTCTTTAACTGCCGCAACTGTTGCTTTAGTGCCTGCGACTATTGCTTTGCCAACCGCCTTAACAGTTTTAGCGGTTGTTTTGACTGCCACCTTTGCGGCTTGTTTAGTTCTCTGTGCAATTTCGGCTGACTGCTTGGCAGTTGTTTTAGTTGTCTTTGCAGTCTTTTTTGCAGATTTAACACCGTTATTTGCCGTCTTGATACTCTTTCGTGAGTTATCTATACTGCGTTTAGATTGTTTAACCTTGTGAGCATCCGCACCGATGGTGCGAATACTCTTGTTATCTGCGTTTGCTTTTTTTACAGTTGCAGATGATTTGGTTTTAGGTGGTGTTTGCTTTCTTTGCCGGGGTTTCTTTACCTCATCAATAACCTCTGCTTTTTCGGTCTGCCTTACCTTTGGTGTGCTTTGCACTTTTTCTTTTATTTCGGGTGTACTCGGTTTTTCTTTAACGGATTTACCCTGTTTTTGCTTCGGTGCTTTTGGTGAAGTTTCTTGTTCTGTAGATTTAGGAGCAGCTTGAGATTTTTCTTTTATAGGTTTGTTGGTGTTCTGCTTTGGACTTTTTTTAGATGTTGACTTTTCCTTTGGGTTATCGGGTTTAGGCTTTTCGTCATTGGGTGCGGGCGAAAACTCGGAAACATCTTCCGCTTTCACTTGTTTGAGTTCTTCTTCAAATGCTTTCTTTGCCTTTGTATCTGCCCTTTTTTGCTTTATCTTGTCAACGCCTTTTTGAGCAACTTTTTTTGTTCCTGTTACTGCTGTTTCTGCACCTGTTCGCATACCTTCTGTAACTTTATCTGTTGCATATTGTTCGGGAGATACGGATTCGGGCTGTGACGTGTTTTCGTTTACTTTTTCTTTTGTCTTAACACCGATGTCTTTTATCCTGTCACCTACATTCACAGCAGTATCGTGAACTTTGATTTCTTTTACCACTTCACGGGTTTTGATACCTTTACCCATATTACTCACCCAGCTTTGTAGTCATAAGTTTGTAGAGTTCTGTGTCTTTGGGGAATTTACGCTCAAAGGGAACAAGAGCAGATCCGACCTTAACAAGTCCGTGACCTGCTTCAACATTGGTGATGTGTGTCATCTGCGTTTCGCTGATTTGCAGAAGATTTGCAAGGTCTTCCTTGTCTGTACCGCCCTGATTGAGCATAGTTATAAATTCAGAGTTTGCGAGCATTGTTCGTGCTGTATGGCTCTGAAGAAGGTCGGAAACATTCTGCGTGATACCCGTAGCAAATGCACCGTACTTTCTTACTCGTTTCCACAAAGTAAAGAGGAAGTTTGCCGAGTATTCGTGTTGGAAAAGAAGATAGATTTCGTCAATGAAAATATATGTTTCTCTGCCTGCTGCACGGTTGGCAGTAATTCGGTTGAGTATGCTGTCAAGAACTACAAGCATACCTATAGGCATAAGCTGACTGCCGAGGTCAAGAATGTCATAACAAATAAGTCTGTTATTGACATTAACATTTGTCTGTTTTGCAAAAGTATTCTGTGAGCCACTTGCAAAGAGTTCCATTGCGGTTGCAAGTTCCTGTGCTTCGGGTTCTTCCTGCTCTCTGAGGCAATCGCAAAGATCGATAAGTGTAGGCGGTTTACCTTTGTAACTTCGTTTGAGATAAGGTGCGTACACTTTGGACAGACAACGGTCAATGATTGATTTCTGCATTGCTTCAACCTTTCCTTGTCCCATAACCTGCTCAAAGAGTGAAAGTACAAACTCTGCTTTTAATGCAATAGGACTTGCACCGTCTGCATAGTCCTTGTTAATATCAAGGCAGTTTATGTGATTTTTACTTGTTGCTGAAAGCTGAATAACCTGTCCGTCCATCGCTTCAACAAGAGGTTTATACTCTCGCTCGGGGTCAATGATAATGACATCAGCATCCGTTGATAACAACAACGACACAACTTCTTCTTTTGCCGTAAAGGATTTACCGCTACCCGAAACACCAAGAATAAAGGAATTACCGTTGAGAAGGAATCTGCGATTTACGATAATCATATTCTTGGAGATAACATTAACGCCTTGGAAAATTCCTCCTTCGTGCTGAATTTCCTGCACCTTAAAGGGCATAAAAACAGCAAGGCTCTCTGTTGTAAGAGTACGCCTTGCTTCGATTTTGTTTATTCCGATGGGAAGTGTGGCATTGAATCCTTCAAGCTGCTGATATTTGAGAACGCCAATCTGACACATGTGCTTTCTGCCCATAGCAGTTATAGCCTCAGTATCGTTATTGAGTTCTTCAAGTGTATCGGCTGTGTGCATAACAGTAAGTACAACCTTAAACATCTTTTGGTCACGGGTTGTGAGGTCATCAAGGAACTCACGGATTTCCTTTCTCTGTTGTTCAAGGTCATAGGGAATAACAGAGGTGTAGTTGTTATTTGCGTTCTGCTTTCGCTGATAGTTTGCGATATTGGTTTCAATGCCGAGAGCCTGCTTTTCACCAAATTTCTGTGCTTCTTCCGTTGAAACAGGGATAATATCGTAATTAAATATCATATTACGGTTTGTGTCCGCAAGCTCCCATACAACGCTGTCTTTTACATAAGAGGGATAATCACGAATAAACAGAACACGGGCGAATTTGTCACCGACTTTGAAATAGTCCGCTTTAAACTCAAAGCCATCCGGGGCAATATAGTCCTTAAAGTTTTGTCCCTTTCGCATTGTATCTCTTAAATCAAAGCGATAATCTGCAACCTCATTAGGTCTGCAGAAATCGTGAATAATGCGAAGTCGCTCGGTAAGATTGAGTTCGGTGCATTTGGAGCCAAGTCTTGAAAAATGAGCCGTTAAATCTGCACCTATACGGGCGAAATGTGTTCTTGCTTCCTGTATGGACTTCTTCTGCACCGTAACAGTAATATATTTATCCTGCACAATGGCATTTGCACCGTTGGCGAGCATTGTCAGCATATCGTTGATTTCTTTACGGTATTTGTCTTTGCCGTCATTTGCATTTTCAAGTAAAGCCATTTCTTTAAGCTCGGTCTTTTTGAGCTTTCTGTTGACAATGGTTATCTGACTTGAAACACCGTTTTCAAGAGAGTTCAAGATTTCGCTGTACCTTAAAAAGTTTGTTTCCTTATCTTCTTTACTTGAAACGGCATAGTTTATATCCGTAAACTTGAATGTCTTTGAAAAATGTTCTCTGCCAGTCATAAAGATACCGTCAGAATAGACAGCATCAATTCTGATTACATCCTGTACGGATTTAGGAACGGTTAAACCGTCACCAAGCATTTCTGCGAAGCCTGTTTTTTTCTTTATTGTTCCTATCAGGTCGAACATCTGCTTCACTCCTTTCTATTTCGTCATAAATGTTCTTTGAGATGAATTTGATTTCTTTGGGCATAAGTATCTCGGAACGAAGATATGTGAA
>JAFWWX010000115.1 GCA_017517985.1 Clostridia bacterium
AGTGCGCTCTCCGAGGGTGCAGACGAAATTTGTTTTAAAACAGACTGCCGTTATGTTTTGTTTGCACCTTAAAGATATGTATAACACAAATAATCATACCTGCAAAAAGCAACACCGCACTAATTACAGACACAATTTTAATATGTGCAAACAAAGTTATAAATCCGTTTATACAAGTAGGAACACTCATAAACATGACGGCACTACCCATTTCTTTTGAGT
This sequence comes from Clostridia bacterium, assembly GCA_017517985.1. Next base: position 223 of record JAFWWX010000115.1, read on the forward strand.
ATGCGTCTATATCAGTAACATTTTTATAGTGATATGAATGTAAAATAGAAACATTCCCTTTTCTTATTAAAAATCCGACAATCAACAATACAATACCGACAATGGCTGAAATAACTGCAGAGATTATATTTTCAGCTTGTATTTGCGTTGCCATTGAAACAAACAATTCTTTACCTATTATTATCAATACAGGAAGTAAAACAACGATAAGAACAGATGTATATATAGCGACCTGAAGATTCTGTTGCTTTTTGTTCTTTTGCACTTGTTCAAAAACAGAAATCAGATTTTCATCCGCAGTTTCTTTTATATCCTCAGCAGTCAATCTTTTACCTGCTAAAAGTTCATTTACACTGACATCAAAGTATTCACTTAAAGATACAAGAGAAGTAACATCAGGATACCCCTTACCTGTTTCCCATCTTGAAATAGCCTTATCAGAAACATTGATTTTCTCTGCGAGTTCTTTTTGTGTAAGTTCCTTTTCTTTGCGTAGTTCAGAAATAAAATTACCACATTCTTTTGAGGTCATATTAACACCACCTTTTACAAAAGAATATCACAAAAACGCTGAATTTATCAACCTATGAATCGTAGAATTCATATATAGATGTTTTTAGATATAATCTTATTGCTTGTTTTTACTGCCTTTATTCTTGCTTAATATGGCTAAGATCCTGAGAACAACAAAACCGACCAAAAAAGTTGCGACAAAAAAGCATAATGATACTGTAATTGAACGCTTTAAATCTTCGGTTCTGTTTAAAAGCATAATATAGCAAAAAAATGAAGCAATAGAAGTGATAATAAAACTTGTAAAAGCATCTCTTGCAGGGGTGATTTTCTTCTTTGAAAAAGTATCCCACAATCCGTTTTTTATCGTCATAATAACGCAAGTGCAACCGCCTATCAATAAGGGTAAACTTTCCGCAATAATATATCTGAAATCTACAAGCATAGCAAATTCTATCAGTACAATTATAAACCCTATAAAAAACATCGTCATAAGAGAAAACTTATAAACATTAACTGCCTTTTGTTTTTCATCGTTACTGTAATCTGCAATTTTATTCAATGTTTCTTTTACCTCTTTGTCCATAACTTTATCTTTCCTTTCTCCATCAAGAATTTCACCAACTTCAATGTCATAAAATTCTGCAAGCTGAATAAGTACGCTTAAATCAGGCATATTTGAGGCAGTTTCCCATCTCGATACAGTTCTCCCTGCTACACCAAGTTTTTCAGCAAGCTGTTCTTGTGTAAGACCTTTTTCCTTTCGCAAGGCTTTTAAAAAGCTACCTATTTTTTTCATATCCATTGATATCCCTCCCTTCAGTAAAAGTGTAGTTCGGATAAAAGATAAAGTACACGACATAAAATGAGAATTCAAGAATTATATAAACATTTTAGCACTAATTTCAAATAAAAACAAACCGAAAGGACGGTGATACCCGCAATTTATCATCTTGAAGCCAAAGTCATAACCCGTGGTGTAGGTCGCTCAGCCGTAGCCGCAAGCGCATATATGAGCTGCAGTGAAATCACTAATGAGTATGACGGCGTAAAACACGATTACACCCGAAAAGGCGGTCTTGTCTATGAGAAAATCTTTCTCCCTTCTCACGCTCCGCCTGAATGGTACAACAGAATCGAGCTATGGAATGCAGTTGAAGAAGCAGAGAAAACAAGGGACAGTCGTTTAGCAAGAGAGTTTATTGTTGCTCTGCCTGTTGAAGTCAGCCGTGAAAGGCAGATTGCAGAGGCAGAAGAGTTTGCAAAGGCTCTTGTGGATGACGGTATGTGCGTTGAAGTCTGTATTCACGACACGGGCGAAGGCAATCCTCACGCTCACATTATGGCAACTGTCAGACCGTTAAACCCTGACGGTACTTGGCAAAGAAAAACCGAAAAAGAATATCTATGTATCAGAGACGGTAAGGAGCAAGGCTTTACCGCCTCTGAATTTTTATGTGC
>JAFWWX010000116.1 GCA_017517985.1 Clostridia bacterium
AACACCCGTACCAGTTAAAACGACAGCAATCGACAGATTCTGTCGTTTTTTAGTTAAATTCGCCCGATGGCGAGCTAAATTGAACAAGTTCTGCTAAATTGCCTTCGGCAGCTAAATGTGCTTCGCACGCTATATGCGAACTTAATTTAGCTGTTTCATAGAAACAATTTAGCTATTGCGAAGCAATAATTTAGCTTTACAACTTGTTGTGAAATTTAGCAAATAAAATTTACTGATTGCTTGTAACCCTTGATTTTAAGGCATTTATGAATAATTCCTATAAGAACTCCCGCACCAAAATCGACAAGATTCGAGAAGTGTCTTGTCGATTTTTACTTATTAACTAACTTTTATAAATAGTAAAAGCCGGTACAGTCAAAAACTGTACCGGAATTTTATAATTCAAAGATATTTCTTAAGCTGTTCGGGAATATGTTCAACCTCGGTGGAAGCTGTCATAACAAGATTTATGTTGTTCTTTTCGAGAATAGGAGCGAGAGTTTCCACGAAATTAACAAAGCCCTCAATTTTTGCTTCGGGAGCTATCTTGAGAATAGAGTCAATAAAAATATCTGTAATATCATAATTTGTAGCAAGCATACCGCTTACAAAACCGTAGAGCTTCTTCCATGTATCTATATTATAGGCATCAACATCAACAAGTCTTGCCTTATGTGTGATTTCGTGAATAAGCTTATCGCCTTTTTCTATACAGATTACGTTACCCTTGGAAGCAGAAGTTGCGACATTAACCATTTCAATAAGGTTTTTTGTCTTTCCTGAACCCTTGAGTCCTGCGAAAATTTTAATCATTGTAGTATACCTCCGTATAATAATATGTTGGTTAGATGGTAGGATGTAATAATCCTCTAATCTGATTTTATTATACTATAATTTTTCGTGGTTGTCAACAGTTTTTTGAACAAATAAACCAAAAATATACTATAAATTTATCAAAATTTGTCTGAAATAATTATAATATTAACAATGAACATATTATAAAAGGTGAAAAATAACAGCGGTACAGCAGGTGAGCTGTACCGCCGGAAACAATTACATTCTTGCTTCGAGTTCTTTTCTTCTCTTATCGTTTTCCTCTCCGGGTTTACCAAGGAGAGCGAACATATTCTTTTTATAAGCTTCAACGCCGGGCTGATTGAAGGGGTTAACACCGAGAATATATCCCGATGCAGCACAAGCAAGCTCAAAGAAGAATACCATATAGCCGTAGTCTTCTTCGCTTCTTGAATCAATATCAAGAACGATGTTGGGGACATCACCGTCAACATGAGCAAGTATTGTACCCTGATAAGCCTTTTCACAGACAAACTGCAAAGGCTTTCCGGAAAGGAAGTTAAGACCGTCAACATTGTTGGGGTCATCAGGTATTATAACTTCGTCGTTAGACTTTACGATGTTAACAACAGTTTCAAAGATATTTCTCTGACCTTCCTGAACAATCTGACCGAGAGAGTGAAGGTCTGTAGAATAAATAACGGATGCCGGGAAGATACCCTTGCCGTCTTTACCCTCGGATTCACCGAAGAGCTGTTTCCACCATTCATTCATATACATAAAGGCAGGTTCATAGCAAGCCATAATTTCCATAACCTTACCCTTGCGAAGAAGAGCGTTTCTGAGAACTGCATACTTGTAAGCGTGGTTCTTTTCAATGTCGCAAACAGAAAGTTCATCTGCTGCCTTTTTAGCACCTGCCATAATTTTATCAATATCACAACCTGCAACAGCAATGGGAAGAAGACCGCAGGCAGTAAGGACAGAATATCTGCCGCCTACATTATCCGGAATAACAAAGGTTTCGTAGCCTGCCTTGTCAGAAAATTCCTTGAGAGTTCCGCGAGCCTTGTCTGTTGTAGCATATATTCTCTTTGCAGCACCGTCTTTGCCGTACTTTTCTTCAAGAAGACCTCTGAATATTCTGAAGGCAACAGCTGGCTCTGTGGTAGTACCGGATTTTGAGATTACATTTACAGAAAAATCTCGGTTTCCGATAATCTTAATAAGTTCTGCAAGAGAGGAAGAGCTTATAGAATTGCCTGCAAAATAGATTTCGGGTGTATCCTTTGCAAGAGCATTGTAGCTGGGAGACTTAATAAATTCAATAGCCGCACGAGCACCGAGGTAAGATCCTCCGATACCTATAACAACAAGAACTTCAGAGTCACTCTTGATTTTAGCAGCAGCTTTTTTTATTCTTTCAAACTCTTCCTTATCATAGTTGTTGGGAAGGTCGTACCATCCGAGAAAGTCATTGCCTTCGCCTGACTTGTTTACGATTTTTTCGTGAGCAGCACAAAGCTCAGGAATGATTTCATCAATTTCAGCCTTTGAAATAAACGATTCGAGATATTTTGCATTACATTTGATAGACATATGTTCAGTTCCTTTCAGAGATAAATTTACATATGCTATCATTTTATACCATATTTTGCTTTATTGCAACAATAAATTACTTTAACATAATTAATTTTTTGAAAATTTTGCTAATAATATCAGTATATCCGCTTTTTTTAACGTCTTTTTGAGCAAGTATATCTGATTTTGCAATTATTTCACCACCAACAGAGTAAATGATTTCACCAATCTTATCATCTTTTTTTATAGGTGCTTCAAGATATTCTGGTAAATTTATTTTTTCTTCGACCTTGCCTATTTTGTTTTTAGTTAAAAGAGCGCTTGAACTTGAATATTTTACAGGGACACTGTCTTCAACGCCACCTTTGACAGGAATATTCGGGATATCATGTACCTCTGAGGTAAAAGATGCAAAGTTTGCAAAACCGTAATCAAGTAGTTTTTTTGCATTTTCAAATCTGTCATCGGAGGTCTGACATTTCATAACAGATGCAATAAGGTCAAGGTTGTCCCTTGATGCAGTTGCAGAAAGACAGTATAGCGCTGTTGAGGTAAATCCGGTTTTCATACCGGTTGCCCCTTTATAAAAACGAATAAGCTTATTTGTGTTTGAAAGCCCCATTTCGCCGTTGCGGAGTGAATCCATCCATATTGTTGTATAGTTAAATATGGTCTTGTGCTTTGATAGCTCCCGTGTCATAATTGCAATATCTCTGGCGCTAGTAACATGACCCTCAACAGGAAGTCCTGTACTATTTAGGAAATTGGTGTCTTCCATTCCAAGCTCTTTTGCACGATTATTCATCATTACACAAAAAGCTTCCTCGCTTCCTGCAAGATGCTCTGCCAGTGCAACGGTACAGTCATTTGCTGAAACTACTACAATAGCTTTCAGCATTTCGTCAAATGTCAACTCCTCACCGTACTCAAGCCATATTTGCGAACCACCCATTTCAGATGCTTTCTTGCTTGCACATATTTTTGTTTCAAGAGTGATTGTACCGTTATCAAGAGCCTCCATAGCAAGAAGCAGAGTCATAACCTTTGTAACAGATGCAGGTTCGAGCTTTTCGCGTGAGTTGTGCTCATAAAGTATTTCGCCTGTTGCAGCGTCCATAAGGCAGGCAGAGCCTGCGGTAAGTCCAAGATCAACAGTGTTTCCCATTACAGAAATTTCGCTGTAGAGCTTGGCATTGCAATTAAATGTAAATAATACAGCAAATGCACAAAATGCAGAAACAATTCCGGATAATTTGTATTTTTTCATTTTTGGAATATCCTTTCAGAAATTTGATTTCTCAAGGATAAGTATGTGCAGAATTTTAGAAAGTAAACCTTTTATACAGAATTATCAGATATTTCCATTTTTAAAAGAGTATTAAACCGGTTAATAACGATATACTAATAATGCATTTTAATATGCAAAACAAACGGTTAGTTTAAGGATATAAAAACGGAGGATAAGTCTGGAAACAAAGTTCTATGACTTCATTTTTAGATAGATATTTTGTAATTTCGCACAAAACTCCCGTTTAGATGAAAGGATGGTGATAAAAGTGAAAAAATATATTATAGCACTTCTCGTGGCAACATCGATTTTTGCACTTTGTTCCTGCGGGGATACAGGTAGAAATAACGGAGATACAATAACAAATGATATAAATCGTGCTGCAAATGATATGGGAAACAGCGTAGACAGATTCGCAAATGATATGACTGACGATACAGTATTTGATACAGATAATAATTATAATGTAGACAGATACCAGGCAAACGGCGACGAAACAAGATAAGCATTTTTATAAATATATAATAAACAAAAAGGGGACAGCAGAGAATTTTTGCTGTCCCAAAATATTTATAACTATCAATTATATCTTATATTTTTAGTTGTATTATTTTTTCCTTTTTAAAAGGTAGTCGCAAAGTTCTGAAAGAATGTGTTCTTTTCCAATCCCAAATGCAGATTCTAGTATCTCTATAGCTCTGTCCGCGTGTTTTTTTGCTTCAGCCTTTGCACCGTCAAGGCCAAGATGCGAAACAAAGGTACACTTATTTTCCTTCTCATCGCTACCAACATTCTTTCCCAGCTCTTCTGTAGTACCTGTAATATCAAGTATATCATCGGTAATCTGGAAAGCAAGACCGAATGAATGGGCAAAATCGGAGGCGTGTCGGAGAATATTTTTATCGTCAACATTTGCACTGTTGCAACCGAGAAGGCAGGCAGCTTCAATGAGCATACCTGTTTTTTTTCTTTGGAGTGTGTAAAGAGTTTCAAGAGATATTTGTTTTCCCTCGCTTGAGAGGTCAATTTCCTGACCGCCAATCATACCTAGAAGGCCTGCTTTTTCGGAAAGAACTCTCACTGCACATACTTTTGAATTATCCGAAAGAGTACTGTTGACAATAACAGAGAAAGCTTCAGTCAGTAGTGCATCACCGGCAAGTACAGCCGTTGCTTCGCCAAAGACCTTATGATTTGTAGGTTTTCCGCGTCTGTAATCATCGTTGTCCATACAAGGCAGGTCATCGTGTATCAGGGAATATGTGTGTACCATCTCAATTGCACAGGCAAGAGGAACAGCATCCTCCTCTTTTCCACCGCAGAGATTACAGAAGCAAAATACAAGAAAAGGACGGATTCTTTTTCCACCGGCGGTAAGAGAGTATCGTACCGAATCTGTTACAGTCTTCATTTCTCCGGTAAAAAGCGGATTGTTTTCGTATTTATCGCATATTTCCGAAAGCTTTGTGTTTATAAGCTCTGCGATTCTTTCTGTTTCTTTTTTTAGTAAATCAGTCATATTATTCGGTTTCCTCACCGTCATTTTTTAATGCAAGTTTTATTTTCTTTTCTGCGTTGTCAAGCATTGAGTTTGCGCTTTTTATAAGCTTTATACCTTCGTTGTACAAATCAAGTGATTTATCAAGCGAAGCATTGCCCGATTCAAGTTCGGATGCTATTTCCTCAAGCCTTGATAGAGCCGCCTCAAATGTTATCTTTTCGTTTTTCACAGCCATTATATTTCTCCTTTCACACGGGGATTCTTTTTTGCTACTTCAACCTCATTTACAAGGGCGCTTATGATACCGTCACTCATTTTAAGAGTAATGTTGTCACCGATAGAAACTTCTGAAACCGAAGAAAGTACATTTCCGGATTTGTCATATACAGCGCCGTAGCCTCTTGACAGTACAGCAAGGGGATTAAGAGCTGTCATTTTAACAGAAATTTCTGAAAGGGAGTTGCGTTTAGCTTTTATAGCCTTTTCAAATGAGTCAAAAAATTTCACCTCTGCTACAGCAAGGTCTGTACGCTTTTTATCAATATATACTTCAGGTGACTTAAAGAATGGAAGCTCTGAAATATAGGTGAGTTTGTTTTTGTATTCGCTGATTTTGTTTGAAATACTGTAGTCAAATCTGTTTTTTATTATAGATAGAGTGTTCTTTAAGTCCACCATATCCGGAACCGCAAGCTCTGCCGCAGCGGATGGGGTTGGTGCTCTGAGGTCAGATACAAAGTCGCATATTGTATAATCAATTTCGTGACCAACAGCCGAGACAACGGGTGTTTCACAGGCAAATATTGCTCTTGCAAGCTTTTCATCGTCGAAGCACCAGAGGTCTTCAATTGAACCTCCACCTCTGCCGATAATAATTGTATCAACTCTGCCATCAAAGTACTTTATTCCGTTTATAAGAGATGCTGCAGCACCGGTTCCTTGAACAAGAGCGGGGTAAAGCTCAAACTCGCACACAGGGTATCTTCTTGTCAGAATATTTTTAAGGTCCGCAATAGCCGCACCGGTCTTTGCGGTTATAATACCAATTTTTTTCGGAAATCTTGGAATTGGTTTTTTGTATTTGTCGTCAAAAAGACCCTCGTCTGATAGCTTTTCTTTCAGCTGCTCAAATGCAAGATACAAAGAACCTATACCGTCAGGAACAAGTTCATCGCAGTAAAGCTGGTAAATTCCGTCCCTTTCATAGACGGAAATTCTGCCGTGTGCGGTTACCTTCATTCCGTTTTCAGGTTCAAAGGGAACAAGTGAAGCGTAGCTTCTGAACATTACAGCCTTAAGATTTGCCGTTGCGTCCTTAAGTGTAAAATAAAAATGTCCGCTTTTATAGTGGTTTGTAAAATTTGATATTTCGCCTTTGATGTAAATATCTGAAAGCAGCTCAGCCGAACCCAGGATTGCCCCGACATATTCGTTGAGCTGCGAAACAGTAAGCTTTATTGGAGAATTCATATTTACCTCATATTATAAGGTTATTGTTGTGCCGGTAGCAGGTAAGTGCAGATATTCCCAGGGCATTGTCGCAGGAATACTTTGGGAGAGCAAAATGTACATTACCAATTTTTGAAAGTTCATCACGGATATAAGAGTTTGACATAACTCCTCCGGCGTAAAGAATGGGAAGTGACGGATATTCAAGGCGTATATTTTCAGATAGTTTATAAAGGGTTTTTGCAATATACGAAAATGTAAACTTGCAGATATCCGAAATATTTTTTCCGTCTGAAATCATCTTTTTGCACATATTTTCAAGTCCCGAAAGATTGCAATATCCGTCAAGGACCGAAACCTTGGGTGAAAACTTTCTTTGGCTGTCAAGAGATAGCCTGTCCATTTCAGCACCGCAGGGGAAGTGAAGCCCCATGGCGACACCGCATCTGTCAATCGCCTGTCCGGCATTAAGGTCCTTTGTGCCTCCGATTATTTCACATTTAAGTCCATCATAAAGAGAGGATACGTGCAAAACTTCGGTAGTACCCCCGGAAACGTGAAAAGATATAAAGTCGTTATTAAGAATATCCATACAATTTCCGGAAATTGCAGCTGCAGATATATGTCCGCTTTGATGTGAAAACTCATAGAGGGGGACAGATAATGCACAGGAGATAGCGGTTGCAAATGATACGCCTGCAAGAAAGCAAGGCATATAAGAGCCCTCAGCATCTCTTGGCTTTGAGGAAACTCCAACTGCACAAATTTTTGATTTGTCGATTTCTGCACAGTCAAAAAGCCTTTTACAAAGTTCTGGTAACGCCTTTGTGTGATGAAATAGAGCGTCACTTTGTCTAAGGCCTTGTTCGCCATCCTTGACAGGTAAGAGTTGTCTTTGTTCTGAAATAATTTTTTTACCGTCAGAAATGCAGAGACTTGTGGTGTAATTGCTTGTATCCACACCCAGAAAAAATTTATCCATCAGTTTATTCGCCTTTGGAAATTCCTTTGACAATGTTGCCAAGTATTCCGTTAACAAAGCTGTAGCCGTTATCGTCATCAAAACGTTTTGCAAGCTCAATTGCTTCATTTATTGATACTTTGACGGGAATATCGTCAATGTAAAGAAGTTCATAAACAG
>JAFWWX010000117.1 GCA_017517985.1 Clostridia bacterium
ACCTGTTTGGGGGTGCGGTAGCACCCCTATAACTTAAATAACATAAAGGTGGAATAGATAACAATGGAATATCAGACATCACAGGAACAGGCGGCAGAGCCACACACGCAACCACCACAAGTGGCGGAAGAATTGACAGAGGATAAAGCCGGATTTATTACGCTTCAGAAAATCCGGGATTTGTTGCAGTATCTTTATACCGCATTTGTAAAATATCCAAAATCGGAGAAACTTGGACTTGTTGCGGATTATAAAGAAAATTTGTATGAGTTTATTTTTCTGATTGTTTCGGCAAGAAAGAAATATTACAAGAAAACCACATTACAGGATGCCGATGTGCGCTTGGAAATGCTTAGAATGTTCAATGATTTATCCTATGATTTACATTATATAGACATAAAGCGTTATGAACTGATTGCAAAGCAGCTTAATGAAATCGGCAGATTGTTGGGTGGATGGATTAAGAAAGTGAAAGAGAAAGAAATGCAAAATAAGAAATAGATTGTATTTCCTTGGGAATGGGTCAATGGCAGTGCCTATCCGTGGCGGCAGCTACAACAACACTTCGAACGCCGGGTCTTCCGCTTTGAACTTGAACAACGAGCGTTCCAATGCGAACGGCAACATCGGCTTTTTCTCCGCTTACCATTTCAATCAAGATTCGTATGTTTACGGACATACGGCAGCATAAGCAAATGGGTAAGGGATTCATTTCCATCCTGTAAAACAGGAAAATTCAATTTGCCACTAATGCAGACAGTAGGCCGAAAGGCTGAACGGCACAAGCCATATTTGCAACGAGTGGCGCAAATCAAAGAAAGGAATGTATTTCAGACAATGAAAGAGTTTGATATTACTTTCGATGAAATTGTGGACTTTGAAAACTTGCATACGGCATATTTACACGCAAGAGCCGGAAAGCGTTACCGGGGCGAAACCTTGCGTTACACCGCTAAACTTACCGAAGAATTGATACAACTTCAGAATGAATTGATTTGGGGTACATATAAAGTCGGGCCGTACCGCATGAAAGAGATTAAAATACCAAAGTCACGCATCATTATGGCTTTGCAATTCCGTGACAGGGTATGCCAATGGGCTATTTATCAGAAATTAAATCCGTTTTATGAAAGGATTTATATTGATGATAGCTTTGGATGCCGAATGGGAAAAGGAACGGTAAGGGCAAGGCAACGGCTGCAGTATTGGCTTAGGAAGGTCAACAGGAGCAGCAAGAAATATTATATTTTAAAGCTAGATATTAGCAAATATTTTTACCGTATCGACCATGATATTTTACTGAAAGTGATTTCAAAACACATCAAGGATGAAAGGCTTTTGAATCTGATTGAAAGGATTGTAAATTGCGAAGATACGGCTTTCGGATTGCCGGCCGGCAAGATGCCAACGGAACTACCGAAAGAAGAATGGATTTTTGCAAGAGGGATGCCGATTGGAAATCTCACTTCGCAGATGTTCGCCAATATTTATTTGAACGAATTAGACCAATTTTGCAAGCATAAGCTGAAAATCCATTATTATATCCGCTATATGGATGATATTGTGATTTTATGGCCCGATAAAAAGGAATTGCACGGAATCAAGGACGAAATCG
>JAFWWX010000118.1 GCA_017517985.1 Clostridia bacterium
GAGGCGTCGGGGACGGAGTCCCTGACAGAGAGAAGGGCGAATTCCAAATTCGCCCTTGTTTTATATATACGATTAAAGCAGAATTTTAGGATCATATTCCGGTTTCTTGTAGAGGTTTTCGTTTCCCTCTATTTCATTTTTGAATACATCCTGCCACTGCTTTCCGTTGTAATCCTCAATGGACACGGAAACCCACATATCCGAACAACCGAGAGTTTCGGTAAGTGCCTTTTGCAGTGCTGCAGAGAGTTCCTTTTTCTGCTCCTCGCTTCTTCCCTCTATCATTTTAACGCTTATGTGTGGCATAGCATTTTCTCCTTTTTATAATTATATAACTGCCCGTTAGTCTTTTTTCGGGCTTATGTCAACCTTTGCTGCCTTACAGATTTTTCTGATTCTGTGTAATTCCTGCTTCTGACTTTTAATTATCTTTTTTCTGTCTGCACTCTTTTTAATTGCGAAGAATACAGCTCCGATTGCGGAAATTACAGCAACCGACATAACAATTACATCGAGAAGGGAATACACTCTTGAGTATCCGCTTTCCTTATCAACAACATTTACACACTTCTTTTTGTCGGAAATAACAGTTCTTGTCACTACTTCCCTTTTCAGTACATATCTGTTCATTATTTCAAGACCTTTTCCAATATCAGAGAGAATTTCCGAAGTTTTATCCTTTATTGCCTCAAAATTCATTTATCTCCACCCCCGGCTTTTATTATTGTTATTTTATGCTGTACCAGCTTTATTATACACAAAGGAAACCGAGCCTTTTCCAAAGGAAAAATTACTGATTTTCCTGTCCTTCGCTGTCGGACTTTTCCGCATCTTCAGCGGAAACCTGCTCTGCCTTTTTCTTTTTGAAAAGACCTGCGATTTTGGAAATCATATCCGGAGCCTTGTCAATAATACCGTCAACTGCGGCAAGAGTATCCGCAACCTTTGCACTTGCGTAGCCGGAGTTCTCGTTTACATTCAGCATTTTTACATTTCCGTCAGAGCTTATCACAAGAAACGCCACCGGAGTTACAGTAATTCCCGTACCCCCTCCACCGCCGAAGTTCTTTTTTGTGTCCTCTTTCTTCCCGCCAAAATCAGAGCCGCCGGTTGCGATTCCGCAGGATATTTTTGATATAGGCACAATAACCGTATGGTCTAAAACCGTCATAGGCTCGCCGATTACAGTATTCGCATCAAGGGCTTCCTTTACTCCCGAAAGGGCTGTCTTTATTATTTCACTAATCGGTGTGTCTGCCATAATTGTTCCTCCGTTGTTTTCTTATTCTACGGTATATACCGTTTTAGTTTTCCGTTTTTTCTTTCTCTTTTAAAGCCTTTTCCGTTTCCACAAGCGCCGTCTCGCCGTCAATATTGTCATTAGTGGCATCTTTTATAAGATTTGATATGAGTGTAATTCCGATTCGTATTCCGGAATATAAAAGCTGCCAGATGAAAAAAGATATTGTCAACTCAAACTCTGCCGTGGTTTTTCCAGAAAAGTAATCTGTTTTAAGAACTACTTTATTTCTCTTTGCACGAAATCCGTAAAAAATTCCGCGGTATCCGTCAAAAAGTGCAAACAGTCCCGAAAGAATTGCATAATATCTTCCGTAATTTATTGCAACCTTTGCAGCGTCACCATCGCCTACTGTGATATTGAGATATTTCAGCCTTATTCTGACGCCCCGTGGCAACACATCTCTTGCTGTTTTTGCAACCTCAAGCACCAGGGACAGTATCTCGCCTGCACTTTTTTTCTTTGTTTCTTTTTTGCCCTCTCCTGCTTTGGTCTGCGACTGCTTCTTTGACGGTTTTTTATCGCTCTTTTTCTTCTTTTTACCGTCTTTTTTCTTTTTGTGTCCGTCTTTTTTTCCGGCAAACCATTGAGGGTTTATCTTTATTCCGCCGACACTGAAGCAGTAGTAAAACTTATCCCTGTTACCGACAGTTATTTTTACATTTAAAAGGCACAACAGAAAAACAAGTGCCAGAACAAACAGCAGTATATACAAAAGCACTTTTAATACTATTATTTCCGTCGTCCCCTTTCAGCTACAGGTGATTTTTTGAACCTACAGTTCAGGATATTATTTTTTATATTATATCACAGCTACGGCAAAAATGTCAAGCACAACAAAAAGCACACAAATTCCTCTCATACAGCAAAGGCACCGTACGGATACGATGCCTTTTTGTGTGCAATACCGCACCTTTTATTTATGAATTTTGCACTGCTTCTGCATACCACAGGCAGAGCACTTGCTTCTGCAATCGGGAGTGGTCTTTGCCTCTCTCGCTTTTTTCGCTTCGGAGAGAAGGAACTCATCCGAAACACCGCAGGAAATATGTGACCAGGGAAGTATTTCGTCAAAGTCAAAGGGACGGTTTGCGTAGTATGACGGGTCGATTCCTACACTTTCAAAAACGCTCATCCACTTGTCGTAGCTGAAATATTCATCCCAGCCGTCAAACATAAACCCTTCTTTTCTCGCACGAATAAGAGCTGAAGAAAGTCGTCTGTCACCTCTTGCAAATATCGCTTCAAGACGGCTGACCTTTGCCTCGTGCCAGTTATAACGAAGCTTTCTTGTGGTAATGTGTGTACCGAGAAGTTTCTGCTTTCTTACAAGTTCAGAAAGAGAATCCTGTGCTTCCCACTGGAATGGTGTATGCGACTTGGGAACAAAGCAGGATACTGACATTGTCGCCTCAACGGCTTTTCCCTTGGGCTTGTCGGGATTTCTGTAGTATTCGTCAATAATCTTCTGACCAAGAGCCGGTATTCCGCATATATCTTCATCTGTTTCCGTGGGAAGTCCAAGCATAAAGTACAGTTTTACGCTTGTTCTGCCCTTGGAAAATGCTCCACGACAGCCCTGGAGTATTTCTTCTTCCGTGAGATTTTTGTTTATTACATCACGAAGTCTCTGTGTACCTGCCTCCGGCGCAAAGGTAAGTCCTGTTTTTCTCACGCCATTTACCTTTTCCATTATTTCCGCTTCAAAGGCATCTATTCGCATTGACGGCAGAGAAAGTCCCACTTTTTTCACATCAGTCCATTCTTTAAGGCCGTCAACAAGTTCAGAAAGGTTATCGTAGTCGCTGATTGAAAGGGAAAGCAAGGATATTTCCTCATATCCCGAATTGTCAAAGGTTTCCTTTGCCTGACAGCAGAGTTTATCATAACTTTTTGCTCTATAGGGTCTGTAAACCATACCCGCCTGACAGAAACGGCATCCTCTTATACATCCTCTTGCACTTTCAAGGGATATTCTGTCGTGGACTGTTTCTATATAGGGTACTACGGGTTTTGTCGGGTAAAAGTTATTTTGAAAATCTGATATTACTCTCTTTGTAATCTTCTCGGGAGCGTTGGGTACATTGGGAGTGATTTCCGAAATTGTTCCGTCCCTGCCCTCATACTTTACATCATAAAACATCGGAACATAGCTTCCCTCAAGAGAACAAAGTGACAAAAGAAGCTCTTTCTTTGAAAAGCTGTCTGCATGTCCCTTTTTGTATTCAATCATAGTTTTTGCTATTTCCGAAAGATGCTCCTCGCCCTCGCCGATACTGAAAAGGTCCACAAAATCAGCCATAGGTTCAGGGTTATAAGCACAAGTACCGCCTGCGATTATAAGGGGATATTTGTTGCTGTCTCCTCTTTCCTTGCTCGTAAGTGGTATCCCTGCAAGTTCAAGCATATAAAGCACATTTGTGTATGCCATTTCATAGGACAGAGAAAAAGCCACAATGTCAAAGTCACAAAGTGCGTCTCCTGATTCAAGAGCATAAAGAGGCACATTCTTTTCCTGCATAAGTTTTCCCATATCTTCCCAGGGAGCAAAAACCCTCTCACACCACACATTTTCCATTTCATTAAGTGTGCCGTAGAGAATTTTCATACCGAGATTCGACATACCTATCTCATAGGAATCCGGAAAACAGAAAGCCACTCTCAGCTCAGTCTTCTCCTTATCCTTTACTATCTGATTAAGTTCACCGCCAATATATCTTGCGGGCTTTTGCACATTTTTCAAAAAGGGCAACAGTTTTTCTTTTGGTGTCATATTAGTCTCCATTTTACAAATTGTATACCAACATACGAAATTACTGTTTTACTACCTCGCACACAGAAACTCCGTAATATTTCATAAGCTCTGCTGTCTTTTCCGTAATAATCTCACCGCACACAACCAGCGGAATTGCCGGAGGACAAGCAAAATTTATTCCTGCAAAAACTCTGCTGATGCACTTTTCCACAGGGAGTATTTCGGATTCCGAAAAGCACGCCTCTCGGACAGACATTGCAGAATCACAAACCGGAATTTCCGGAGGAAGTTCGTATATTTCCTCTCTTATTTCAAGAGCTGTCAAAACATCGTATATTTTCTCAAGACATTGGTCGGAATTTTCCGGGCTCAGCATCATAACCACACAGTCCGGGTCATAAAACTCACAGACTATGCTGTTATCTGAAAGATATTTATAAAGCTCAATGCCGGTATAACCGAATTTTTTTGGTGTAAGTGTTATTTTCAGGTCTTCCAGGTCTCTGTTTGCAATACCGCAAGACGAAAGTCTCTTTTTAAGCTCAAAAACCTTATTACAAAAGTCTGAAAGTCTTTGTCTGTAGCCATCGGACAAATACTTGTTTACCGCATCCAGCGATTGCATAATAAGGTATGAGGGACTTGTGGAGGCAAACAGCGTCATTGCTTTTTCGGCGTTTTGCAAAATAAGCTCCGGTGCATTTTTTGAGATATGAAGATACCCTGCACCGGTAAGCGCCGGAAGTGTTTTATGTGCCGAGTCACAGCAAATATCAGCACCCATATGTATCGGATGTGTATTTTTCGGAAGAAAATTCAAATACGCTCCGTGGGCATTATCCACAAGAAGAAGTACTCCGTGTTTTCTGCAAATCTTTGAGATTCCCTTAACATCTGCTATATTACCAAGATAATCGGGACTTGTGAGGTATACGGCAACAGGTTTTTCTTCAGCCTTTGAAAGATAGGAGTCAACACATTCGGGCGAAATAATACACTCGGTAATACCCCAGCTTTTCTCACCATAAATCCATTTTATATCAAAATCAAGAAGTGCCGACGATGTTACAAATACCTTGTGTGCGTTACGACCTGCAAATATCACCGGCTTTCTGCCGATTTTCTCTGCATAAAGAACGGCAAGATACAGCATCGCACGAATTGAAAGGGATGAGCCCTCGGTGGAGTACAGAGTTTTTTCTGTGCCGAAAAGCATCGAGGCATTTTCCATACTCTCCCTGATTATACCCTTGGCATCATATAGTACATCCGCACCATCTATTTCCGTAATATCGTAATTCTCATATCCGAGAAGAGATACTCCTTTATGACCTGGCATATGAAGACGCATTTTTCCCGAATGTACATATTCATTTACAAAATCAATTATCGGAGTATTCATTGTCGTCCTCACACCCCCTACTTTAGATTTTAGGATTTATTACTGCCGTTTCAGAGTTCCTGTTTTGCTGCCTCAAGGGCAATTGCACATTCCATTCTCTTTCTGAAAAGACGGCAGCCATACTCATAAACGCCATTTACAGAGCCGGTTGCGTGGTATGCGTTTGCCGCACAGCCACCTGAACAGTAGAGTTTTGCCCAGCAAGTCTTACATTCTTCTCTTGTATATACGTTACAATCGCCAAACTCGTTCTGCTTCTTTGTGTTTGTAACACCTTTCCACACATCACCGAGTTTAAATTCTTCCTCGCCAACAAACTGATGACAGGGGTAAAGCTCGCCTGACGGAGTTACTGCCATATATTCTGTTCCGGAACCGCAGCCGGAAATTCTCTTATATATACACGGACCGCCTTTAAGGTCTATCATATAGTGATAGAAGGTAAAGGGCTTGCCCTCTTTGTGCTTTTGAAGCATAAGCTCTGCAAGCTTTTCATACTGCTCGCAGACTATGGCAAAATCTTCCTCGGTAAGTGCCGACGGGTCATCGGGAGCACATACTACCGGCTCCATTGAAAGCTCATTAAAGCCGAGTCTTAGCATTTCCTTTATATCTTCAAGAAAATCGGGGTTTGCGTGGGTAAATGTACCTCTCATATAGTAGTTCTTACCATCTCTTGCCTGTACCATTTTCTGAAATTTCGGTACAATTTTTTCCCAGCTTCCGTTGCCTGCATAGTCCACTCTGAATCTGTCGTGTACTTCCTTTCTTCCGTCAAGGGAAAGTACCACGTTACTCATTTCACGGTTGGCAAACTCGATAACATCGTCATCAACAAGTACACCGTTGGTGGTAAGAGTAAATCTGAAATTCTTACCATGCTGTTTTTCGATACTTCTGGCATACTCTACAAGCTGTTTTACCACATCAAAGTTCATAAGAGGTTCGCCACCGAAGAAGTCTACCTCAAGGTTTCTTCTTGTGCCTGAATTTGCGATAAGAAAATCAAACGCCTGCTTTCCCACCTCAAAGCTCATAAGTGCGCGCTCACCGTGGTATTTGCCCTGTGATGCAAAGCAATAGGAGCAGTTAAGGTTACAGGAATGGGCGATATGTAGACACAGAGCCTTTACTATACCTGCACTTTTCTTTTTAAGGTCGCCTGCCATAGGCTGGAAGGTGTCCTCGGAAAAGAGTTTGCCATCCGCTTTCAGTTCCTCTATATCCGATATACAGTCAAGAATATCTTCTTTTGTAACATCTTCTCTGTCCTTGTACTTTTCAAGAATGGTATTTATAATTTCCTCTTTACTGCTCTTTTCGTACATTTCGATAATGTCATATGCGACCTCATCCACAACGTGTACCGAGCCTGATGCAATATCAAGGACTATGTTCTGATCAAGTAATTTATAACAATGTATCATTTTTGTTTCTCCAAAAGGATTTGAATTTTTTTGCGGTTTCTGTTTATTTTCCAAATATTACGGTTACGCCATATATTGTGTCAGCATCTATTCCAAATGCTTCCCACTGTTCTTCTGTACCGGCAAAATTTATTGTTTCAAGGGAGTCACAATTGTAAAACGCAGAATCCCCGATGGATGTTACGCTGGCAGGAATGTCTATGCTTGTAAGGGCGTCACAATTGGAAAACGCATAATCACCGATAGATGTTACGCTGTCAGGAATATTTATGCTTGCAAGGGAGGAGCAATCGAAAAACGCATAATAACCGATAGATGTTACGCTGTCAGGGATTTCTATGCTTTCAAGGGAGGAGCAACCGAAAAACGCATAATCACCGATAGATGTTACACTGTCAGGGATTTCTATGCTTGTAAGGGAGGTGCAACACAAAAACGCAGCATCACC
>JAFWWX010000119.1 GCA_017517985.1 Clostridia bacterium
ATCTTCCTTGGGGTGAAATCGGCGTAGACGTAGTTCTCGAATGTACATGTTTCTACTGCTCACTCGAAAAGTCTCAGGCTCACATTGACGCAGGTGCAAAGAAGGTAGTTATCTCTACTCCCGCGGGCAAGGATCTTAAGACAATCGTATACAGCGTTAACGAAAACACACTTACAGCTGATGACAAGATCATCTCTGCAGCATCCTGCACAACAAACTGCCTTGCTCCTATGGCAAAGGCTCTTAACGACTATGCAGCTATCCAGAGCGGTATCATGACAACAGTTCACGCATACACAGGTGACCAGATGATCCTCGACGGTCCTCACAGAAAGGGTGACCTTAGAAGAGCAAGAGCTGGTGCTCAGAACATCGTTCCTAACTCTACAGGCGCTGCTAAGGCAATCGGCCTTGTAATTCCCGAACTCAACGGCAAGCTCATCGGTTCTGCACAGAGAGTTCCTACTTGCACAGGTTCTACAACACTTCTCGTTGCTGTAGTTAAGGGCAAGGATGTAACAAAGGAAGGCATCAACGCTGCAATGAAGGCCGCTGCTTCCGAATCCTTCGGTTACAACGAAGAAGAGATCGTATCCTCCGACGTAGTCGGTATGCGTTACGGCTCCCTGTTCGATGCTACTCAGACCATGGTTTCCAAGATCGACGAAGACACATACCAGGTACAGGTTGTTTCTTGGTACGACAACGAAAACAGCTACACAAGCCAGATGGTTAGAACAATCAAGTACTTCGCTGAACTTGCATAAGTTTTATTCCATAGCTTAAAACTGTATAAATTCCGCCCTGCTTTTGGCAGGGCGGTTTTTCTATACTCTCTGAAATACCTCGTTTCCGTATTTTGCTCGCTTTTTAGATAGATGTTATTATTTTTACTTTTTTCTGTTGAAAAAACATATTTGGTGTGGTATAATGAGTTTGCAAAGCAAACTCAATGAATTGCCTGACGGCGTGAATTGAAATCTGTGATTTCATAAATTGAACCTTAGGGTTCATGAATTGCACTTCGTGCATTAAGCGTTTGCAGAGCAAACGGGCAATTCAATTCATGGAGCAAAGCGAGAATTCATGGCGAAATGCCAATTCATGACAACGAAGTTGTCGATTCATTAAAAATGATTGGCATCTAGAATATACAGTCTTTATATAAATAGTGTCGAGTTTTGGCAAAAGGAGGAGACCGAGTGAATAATATTAGCTTGCTGAAAAAGTGTAAGATAAAATTGGTGTTATGTAAGTTGCGAAAACAGGGAGTATTACCTCAAAAATATTTGATTTTCTCTCCTGTATTATTGGTTCTAGATTTAATGGACGATATGCAAATTGAACCAATCAATAGCACTATATTAAACATGATTATATTTCAAATAAAACAGCATTTAAATATACAGGAGAATTTAACTGTGGGAATTGCTATTGAACGGGATATGTGGCAACAATATAGCGATGAACAGAAACCTGTTAGCATAAAAAACAACAAAATACTTATTAATATATCGCATTATTATAACTGTAATGAACCAGAAAATTCTATGTCAAATATAGAAGCATCCAACCTTCTTGCACTTTTGTGCAAAGAAATAACACGATGGTTTTTAGAGAAAAATAATATATTTTTAAAATCTGAATTTTATGTAGAGATGGCTATGTGCTTGTTGGGAATGTGTAAAGAGGCGCACTTTCTTCCGTATGTTGGAACTAGTTATTTTAAGAATGGAGAAATAGAACACCAAAGTTTTTTTACTTCTACAAAAGAGGAATTATCATATGCATTAACTCTTTGTAGAGAAACACTTGAAAATTGTTAAATCTTTATACTTTCAATTGCAACTTTACAACAAATGGTCGTTAAAAGACTGGCATTTAGAATATACAGTCTTTATATAATAAATCGGACAAGAAATAAAACAGGCAAATACTTCACACATATGAAAAGAGATAAAAAATGACACGGAACACTGAAGAAAATCAATACCGAAAAATGACTACCTGGCCTATACCCAAGCTTGTGATTACACTGGGTATTCCCACAACTATCAGTATGCTGGTAACAAATATTTATAATATGGCGGACACTTATTTTGTAAGTGAGCTTGGTAACAGTGCCAGCGGTGCAGTTGGTGTTGTGTTTGGCCTTATGGCAATTATTCAGGCTTTTGGATTTATGTTTGGTCATGGAGCAGGAAGCATAATTGCACGGAAATTAGGTCATAAAGATGTACACAGTGCAAGTGTTTTTGCGTCTTTAAGTATTATGGCGTGTCTTATCACAGGTACGCTTATCAGTGTTTTTGGGCTTATGTTTATAGAGCCTCTTATGCGGATGCTTGGCAGTACGGAAACAATTCTTCCCTATGCAAAGAGCTATGGAATATATATTCTTATTGTAGCGCCCCTTACTATGACAAGCTTTGCCTTAAACAATATTTTAAGGTATGAGGGCAAAGCGTTTTTTGCTATGATAGGTCTTACGGTCGGTGGAGTTCTGAATATGATTTGCGATCCCTTACTGATGTTCGGTCTTGATATGGGCATAGGTGGTGCAGGGCTGTCCACAGCTATTTCGCAAGCAATAGGTTTTTTGATTTTGCTTTCAATGTTTTTAAGAGGAAAAACATTAAGCAAACTCAGTGTGAAGCTTGCAAAAGAAAATCCCAATGGGATTTTTAAGATTATTGCAACAGGGTTTCCAAGCTTTTGTCGTCAGGGACTAAGCAGTATTGCTACGATGTCACTGAACAAATTCGCAGGTGAAATAGGCGGAGATCCGGCTGTTGCGGCAATGTCCATTGTGAACAGAATCACATTCTTTATCTTCGCCGTAGGACTTGGTATTGGTCAGGGATTTCAGCCTGTGGCATCATTTAACTATGGAGCAAGGATATATTCAAGGGTGAAAAGAGGATTTTATTTTACATTCGTAACAGGAGAACTGCTGTTGGGTGTATTTGTTGTGGTGGGACTTCTGTTTTCTAATCACTTAATAGGACTTTTCCGGAATGACCCAACGGTTATTGAGATAGGTACATTAAGCCTTAAATTACAGCTATTAGCTCTTTTCTTTCACCCGTTGACAATCTGTTCCAATATGCTTTTCCAGAGTATAGGAGAAAATAAAAAAGCAACATTCTTATCAATGCTCAGAAGTGGAATATTGTTTATACCTATTTTGTGGATATTAAAAACAGCTTTCGGCCTCTTCGGCGTGCAGTCGGCGCAGGCAATAGCAGATGTGATCGCATTTTTCGTTTCTGCACCGCTTGTGCTGAGCTTTTTAAGAAAGCTTCCTGCCGACAAACCAGACATACAGTCTGTGCCGTAGGATGGTGTGTCAGACAGGATAATCTGGCATTGCATATATTTTGTTTTACTCAAGAACTATCGAAAGATAAGATATATTCTGAACATTATAACCTTGAATAACTTTGCAAAACCAACTACTTGCCAGTGAGTCAGGCTGCGCGTATTACGCAGGAAGAACAATTATAAATTCACAGACAAAATGGATAAATGATAAAATAAAAAACAGAAAGGAGCTTTGGAAATGACTACTAAAATACATATTGGTATGCGAAAAATAAAAAGTGTTCTGGCAGTTGGACTGTCCTTTGTTGCATGGCAGGGGATAAGATTGTTCCTTCCCGGACTTGACATTCATCCTATATTTGCATATGTCTATTCTATTAGCGAAATCCGTGAAAGCTCCGAAGAAACAAGGAAGTTTGGAAAATTAAGAATAAGAGCTACGTTGGTCGGACTTGTAGTGGGTCTCTTGTTTATAGCAATGTCTGTTTTTATAACATCAAAGCTTGATATGAATAATTTGCGACTTTGTGTTGAATTTGCCGTTATTCTGATAGCTACACTATGTTCCCTTTGTGTTGCCGAAATATTAAAATGTGAAAATTTCTGTGGCGATGCTTCTGTTATTACAGTGATTTGTATGGTAACTCATAATGAGGAAAATATTTATCTCTATGCAGTAATGCGTGTTTTGCAGACACTTATAGGCGTTTTTTCAGCAACGATTATAAATGCATTTGTTATGAAAAGAAAAAGGGGTATCTTACAGGAAAGCCATAACAGAAATTAGTAATTGCGTTATCTTTCGTGTAATTTTATTTTAATAGAGCAACGCATTTTGCGATGTGAAAGGACAGCAAAATTTTATGAGAAAAATAATAGCAATAGTAGGGCCGACAGCTTCCGGTAAAACGGCGCTTAGTATTGGGCTTGCGAAGAAGTTCAACGGTGAGATAATCTCTGCCGATTCAATGCAGTTTTACCGTGAAATGAATATAGGTACTGCAAAGCCGGATGTTGTAGAGCGTGATGGCATTACTCACAGAATGATAGATATTCTTGATATTGCAGAGAGCTTCTCCGTTTCTGATTTTTGTGACAGATGTGAGAGGGAGGTATCGGAGGTGCTTTCAGAGGGGAAGTTGCCGATACTGTGCGGTGGCACAGGCTTTTATGTTGATTCCTTCCTTGACGGTATAAAATTCGGTCAGTTTGAAAACAGCCCTGAGCTTCGGGATAAGCTTTATTCAGAACTTGAGAAAACAGGACTTGATGCAATGTATGAAAGACTATGCAAAGTCGACCCTGATAATATCGTTGACAGACATAATCCCAAAAGGGTGATACGCGCCCTTGAGGTGTATGAGCTTACCGGAAAAACACTTGCACGGTGGAATGAAGAATCAAGACTTGAGCCTCCAAAATACGAAAGTCTTATTGTGGGACTAAGGTTTTGTGACCGTGAAAAGCTTTATGAGAGAATAAACAAAAGAGTTGATATAATGCTTGACGCAGGACTTCTTTCAGAGGTGGAAAAGCTACTATCAATGGGAATAAAGAATACGGTTACTGCTTGTCAGGCAATAGGATATAAGGAGTTCTACCCTTATTTTGACGGAACGGCTTCCCTTGAGGAGTGCGTGGAAAAGCTGAAGCAGGAATCGAGAAAATACGCAAAAAGACAAATGACCTGGTTCAGAAGGAATCCGAGGATTCGCTGGATCGACCTTGACGAAATAGCCGGCGAACAGATACTGGAGCAGGCAAGCGAAATTATCGAAAAATTTCTTTCGGAATAAACTGATTACAGAACGGAGATGATATAATGTCAGGACTTGCAGCACCGGAAAGAATACTGAAAAAAATAGGCGTAGGTGTGCTTTGTATATTGTTGGTGATTTATGTTGGAAGACAGCTTGTAAATCTTGTCAATTCAAATCTTGAAACAGAGATTGCACTTGCTGTTACCGGCGAGGAAGCAGTTGAACTTGATTGTTATATTATGCGTGATGAAATAGTTCTCACATCAAGAACGGACGGAATAATGCTTGCGAATGTTGATGACGGAGGCCGCATATCAAAGGATCGCGAGGTTGTCAGAGTATATTATGAGGAAAGCGATTATTCTGTTGAAAACAGCATAAGGACATTGGATAAAAAGATAGAGCTTCTCCAAAAAAGCGCAGTTGATACAGCATATGTATCGGCAGATCTTGAAAAAATGGATGCAGATATAGGAGAGCTGTTTTCAAATTCCGGAATATACAATGCGAAAAATGACCTTACCGGTGCATTAAGCTACAGAGATGATATTCTTGTGTATATGAACAAAAGATGGCTGATTTCAAATCCTGATAAGAGCTATGCGAGGAAAATAAATGAGCTGTCAAATGAAAAAATGGAATACAGAAGCAGGCTCGTGGGTAGTTCCTATGGAATTACAGCGCCGGAATCCGGATATTATTTCGCAACAGTTGACGGTTATGAGGATATTTTTTCATCAGAAAAACTTTCCAGCCTTACAATCGAAGAATTTAAGAAGATGACGGAAAGCTCGCCTGTGGAATATACTGAAAAGGTTGCCGGAAAAATTGTGACAGACTATAACTGGTATATTGCCTGTCCTGTAAAAACAGACAATGCAAAATACTTTGATATCGGAAAAACATACACAGTGGAGTTCACATATAATTATGGAGCGGTTCTTGATATGATGCTTCAGACGAAGATTACAGAAAATAACTCTGATGATGCGATACTTGTGTTCTCTTCTAATGAAATGCCGGAGGATTTTGAATATACAAGATGTCAGAAGGTAAGAATAATACACAAAAAATATAGCGGGCTTAAGGTGCCGAAGGAAGCTGTAAGAGTTGTGAATGATGTTAAGGGAGTATATGTAGTAAGCGGAACAATAATTGAGTTTAAACGCGCTGAGGAAATATATTCAACTGATGATTATTATATTATCGATTCTGATCCGGCATCGCCGAATTATGAGAAAAAATATGAGAGAACCAAAACCCTGAATGAGGACGGAACAGATGAGAGTGTTACATACTACAGATCACTGTCACTGTATGACCAGGTTATAATAAATGGCAAAGACATATACGACGGAATGAAGATCGAATAAACAGTTGTGGGAAAGGAATTTTCATATGACGGATACTCTTGTTGAGAACGTAAAAAAAATAAAAAAAGAGATTGCAGAAAGTGCGGTTGCCAATGGAAGAAGTGCGGAAGATGTGAAAATAGTTCCCGCAACAAAAACAGTTTGTGCACAGCGCATAAATCTTCTTCTTGACTGCGGAATAGATACAATAGGTGAGAATAGGGTACAGGAACTACTTGAAAAATACGATGAGCTTGATAAGCGATTCCATATTCATTTTATCGGAAAGCTCCAGACAAACAAGGTTAAGTATATAATAGATAAAGTGGATATGATTCAGTCTGTAGACAGTCTAAAGCTCTGTGCGGAAATCAGCAAGCGCGCAATTGCCATAGGAAAGATTATGGAGGTGCTTGTTGAAG
>JAFWWX010000120.1 GCA_017517985.1 Clostridia bacterium
AAATAAAAATAGGAGATAAATATGCGTATAATTACAGGAATAGCAAGAGGAGTAAAACTTGTAACTCTTGAAGGAGAAGAAATCACAAGACCTACAAGCGAAAGAACAAAGGAAGGTATTTTCAGTGCTATACAATTTGAAATAGCAGGAAAGCGAGTACTCGACTTGTTTTCTGGAACAGGCCAGATGGCTCTTGAAGCATTGAGCAGGGGAGCTGAAAGTGCTGTAATGATTGATGAAAACGCAGATGCCGTTGAAATTATCAAAGCAAACGCTAAAAAAACAGGGCTTATTAAAAATTGCAGAATTTCGCGTATGGATTACAGCGAATATCTTAAATCCGCCACAGGTAGAGAAAAATTTGATATTATATTCCTTGATCCGCCATATTCAAAGAGTATGAAGGATGAGATTCTTAAAAAGCTTAGGAGAACAGATCTTCTTTCAGATGGTTGTATAGTTGTTTGTGAAACGGACAAGGATGAAATTGACGGAAATGTTCACGGTCTTACGCTGAGAAAGAAATATAAATACAGCAGGACAATCACATATATATTTGATTACAATATATCGGAGGAATCCAAGTGAGTAAGGTTTTAATTCCGGGGAGCTTTGACCCAATTACACTCGGACATATTGATATTATAAAGAAATGCAGTAAAAGCTTTGACAAGGTTATCGTTATGGTTGGTTATAATGAGAACAAAAAAGAATTTTTGTCTGCTGAAAAAAGAGTAATGTATGCATTAGATGCATTAAAGGATTTACAAAATGTTGATGTTGTGTCATACCCGGGATTCGTGATTGATTTCGCATACGATAACAAGATTGATTTCATAGTTAAAGGTATTCGCAACAATGAAGACTTTGAATACGAGTCTCAAATGGCATCTGTAAATTATACTCTTTCTCTTGAAAAATACGGCAGAGGCATTGAAACATTCTTTATTAATTCAAGTCCTGAATACAGATATACAAGTTCTACTCTTGTACGCCAATTGATGGAATTGAAGTTGCCCTTTGATAAATATGCCCATAACCCTAAATTGCTTAATGAAATAACAAGATAAAAAAATGGAAGCTGTAAAAATACATTTCACAGCTTCCATTTTTATTGTAGGATCAATATATTTTATTAAATAGGCTCAAAATTTATTTTATAGGCTCAAAATCTGAAGCTCCGTGTTTACATAAGGGGCAAATATAGTCCTCTGGCAGAGTATCTCCTTCATAGACATAACCGCAAATCTTACAAACATAACCTTTCTTTCCTTCTGTTTCAGGCTTTGGTTTTACATAATCGTAATAATAGCTGTATGTCATAGTTTCATTATTGTTGATTACTCTTGCTTCCGTTACACTACATATAAACATACCATGTGTATCAAGATCTACATACTGCTCAACCTTGAGAGACATAAAGGAATTAATGTATCTGGGCAGGAAAACAAGACCGTTATCCGAACGAAGCACTTCACAATCCTTAAATTTATCGGTGTTTCTTCCACTTACAAAACCAAATGCTTCAAATACTTTAAATGGAGCGTCTACGGAAAGGCAGTTCACATTCATGATACCTGTCTGTTTGATTACATGATGTGAGTAGTTATCTTTATTGATTGTGACCGCAATTCTGTTTGGAGTATTTGTAACCTGGGTAACAGTGTTAACAATCAGTCCGTTATCTTTCCTTCCATCATTTGATGTAACAACATAAAGACCGTATCCGATTTTGAAGAGTGCAGTCAAATCATTTTTATTTGCAGTCTCATCACTTTGTGCAAGATACTCCTGACAAAGCTCATTTGCAAGTGCGGTTATCTGTTCTCTACTTTCAGAGTTTAGAGCTGACATAATTCTTACTTTGTTTTCTGTGTATGAAATATTTTTACAACCGTCAAGCAATTCCTTCATAACCTTTGCAGCAAGTGGGGCCCAGCTTCCGTTTTCAATAAAAGCAACAGTTCTGTTTTTGAATCCTCTTTCAGTCAAATGATTTATAAATTCGCGCATAAACGGAAAAATTTCAGCATTATATGTTGTTGTTGCAAGAACAAGCTTACTGAATCTGAATGCATCTGCTACAGCTTCTGACATATCACATCGTGCAAGGTCATACACTTTAAGATTGGGACAACCGTTTGCCTTTATTTTTTCACATAGCTCGTTTACAGCTTTTCTTGTATTACCGTATACTGAAGTATATGCAACAACAATACCATCTTCTTCAGGAAGATATGTCGACCAGGTATTATAAAGATTAAGATAAAATCCCAGATTATCTGAAAGAACAGGACCGTGGAGAGGACAAATTTTTTCAATATCAAGTTTTGCAGCTTTTTTAAGTAAAGCCTGTACTTGTGCACCGTATTTTCCAACTATGCCGATGTAATAACGTCTTGCCTCATCAACCCAAGGCTCATCAACATCAATGGCACCAAATTTACCGAATCCATCAGCGGAAAAAAGCACTTTGTCTTTTGAATCGTATGTTACAATAACCTCTGGCCAATGAACCATAGGTGCTGTAACAAATGTAAGAGTGTGGTTTCCAAGTGAAAGTGTGTCACCTTCACCGACAATAATTTGTTTGTCCTCAAATGATGTACCAAAAAAACCGTTCATCATAGAAAAGGACTTTGCTGAAGAAACAATTTTACAATTGGGAAATGCCTTTACAAATGTATGGATATTTGCTGAATGGTCAGGCTCCATATGTTGTATTATAAGATAATCCGGTGTTCTGTTTCCCAGGGTGTTTTGTATGTTATCAAGCCACTGGTGGGTAAATGAAGCATCCACCGTATCCATAATTGCAATCTTTTCGTCAATAATTGCATATGAATTATAGGAAATACCGTTTGGAACCTTATACTGTCCCTCAAACAAATCAATTTTTCTGTCGTTAACACCGATATATTTAATATCATTTGTTACATACATATTTTTTCCTCCGTGTTTAAACATTAAATATAATATATCCCAAATAGATTATAATATGAATTTGTGTAAAACACTTGAAATTTATATAAATATATTAGAGAAACTTTAATATTTCGGGAAATATTTCAAGGCTTCTTTTTAGGATTCCGTGCATATGTGCAATTGCAATACCGTAATTTACAATAGGTACTCCGGCTGACTTAGCTTTTTGTATTCTTGATTTCATTTCTTTTTCATTAAGCATACAGCCACCGCAATGAATACATAATTTGTATTCCGACAAGTTATCGGGATATTCACCACCGCTTGTTAGCGTTATTTCAGGCTTTACCCCTGAAAAATTTTCTATCCAGGCTGGAATTTTTACACTTCCAATATCTCCGCATTGTCTGTGATGAGTACATCCTTCGGAAATAAGCACCTTATCTCCGTCTTTAAGTTTTGAAAGTTCCGATGCTCCTTTGACAAGCTCCCTTAAATCGCCTTTATACCTTGCAAAAAGAATAGAAAAAGATGTAAGTAAGATATTATCCGGAACAAGCTTTGAAACCTTACCGAAGGCCTGTGAATCGGTAATAACCATTCTGGGATTCTTATTTAATGAATCAAGGGTAATTTTAAGCTCCGTATCACGACAGCATATCGGAATACACCCTGCATCAAGAATATCTCTTATTGTCTGTTGCTGTGGTAGAATTAATCTACCTAATGGTGCCGATTTATCAATCGGAATGACAAGAATTACAGTATCACCGGGTTCCAGCAAATCTGCAACAATATTTTTGGTGTTTTCAACTCTGCCCTTGAATTTTCCGAGTCTTTCTTTAAGTTCGTTTATTCCTATGCCATTAACTGCACTTACATAAATTGAATTATCAGTATTTTCTGGACATAAATCGAGAAGATCGCATTTGTTAAATACAATAATATAGGGTGTATTTTTTTCTTTAAACATGGATATAAGCTTTTTGTCCCATTCTCCGATCCCAATAGTGGCATCACACACAAGTACGGCAATATCTGTACTTGATAATGCTTCTTTAGCTTTCTTAACCCTTAATTCTCCAAGTTCACCTTCATCATCAATCCCCGGTGTGTCAATAATTACAACAGGCCCCAGTGGAAGAAGCTCCATTGCTTTTTTTACCGGGTCGGTTGTTGTTCCCTTATATTCCGAAACAACAGATAGTTGCTGTCCTGTAACAGCGTTCACGAGGCTCGATTTGCCTGCGTTTCTAAGTCCGAAAAATCCTATGTGCAGTCTTTCAGCACTAACTGTATCATTTAAGCTCATAAAATTTCCTCACTATTATTGATATGCAGAAGCATTTGATGACGGTGAAAATATTGTTTCAGCTTGCTTGGCGGTAAGTTCTACACCAAAAACTTCTTTATAATATTTTTTTGTTTCTTCTATAATATCAATATCCTCGAATACATCCGGATATACGGTTTTTGCTATCCATAATAGAGTTACAGGGGTATCAACACCGCAAGTGTAGCTTCTGTACATACCAAGTGGCATTTTGTAGACACGTTTATTCTTAACAGCGTCAATGCCACTCCACTTTGGGTCATTATAGAGTGTTTCTGGTGTTGCTGTAGTGAAGTTTGTAATAAGAATACATTCCGGATTCCACTGATATATCTGTTCCATATTTACATTGACTGAATTATCCTTATCTATAGCACTTCCGACATTATTTGCATAAACCGCATCCGACCACCATTGACCAAAAAATTTATTACCGCTTGTCGCAATCATCGTATCCGTATATTGATATAGGAAGAATATATTTTCTCTTTCAAAATTGTCAGCGTTTTTGATTCTGTCGTTTACTATGTTTATAACATTTTCGCTGTATGCTGAAACAATATCACTTTTTTTGTTTTCAGGGAATATCTGTGAAAGTAAATCTATCCAGTTCTCAAGCGTCAGAACTGCATCGTAGTCCCATTTGTTTACTGCTACTGCAACTGCCGGAATACCTGCTTTTCTGCACAGCTCACCGTGTCCCGGGTCTGCAGCATTATAAATATATACATCCGGATCAAGTTCAATAAGCGCCTCGATATTTAAATTTGCACCGTTTATATAATCTGTTTCTGCATTAAGTATTTCCGGATACAACTCAGATAAAATACTATTTTTTGCTGCAGTCATACACTGCTGCGGCATACCGACAATTTTTTCTGCAGAATCAAAAAATATTGATACAACAGAGGGAAGAGGATATATTTTTCCAATCACAATGCGATCAATATTTTTCGGAACAGTTACCTTGTATCCGAGGTGGTCGATAACTGTTACGGTTTCTTTGTCTGCAGTTCCAATATTATTATTTTTTGTTTTGCAGGAAACAAAACTGGATAATAAAATAAGTGATAAAAGTATAGTAGAAATTATCTTATAAGTAGCTTTCATAATTTGTCACCTTTAATTTAGTTCATTTAAAATTGGAGTTATGTTTTCAATTAGATTTGGAATTTTATCGCGGTAAATTCTTCCTGAAAATGCTTCGTGGGGAAGCTCTATAAAATTAACATTATCTTTGAATATTGGTTTGTACATAGGGTCAGCAATAATGTTTACTGCGTTTTCTGAAATTCTGACTATATCCTCCTCGTCAGT
>JAFWWX010000121.1 GCA_017517985.1 Clostridia bacterium
AAGACCGCACAGGCTGACGGTTGGGAGAAACAATATCAGTACATAGTCGGCAAAAAGAAAGTGTATATGCCACCATCACAGGCAGAGCTACACGGCTATGAAAGAGCTTCAAAATATCCCAAAAGCACACGCTACGGCAGACAAAACCCAATCGCTGAAAGGTGGAACAGCGAAGAACAACTTTTGATATGGCGTAAAAATTGGGCAGATATAAATAATCTGTATTTAGAGCGTAAAAACATTGACGAACGCATAGACCATCGAAGCCACAAGGAACGAGGGATTGACGAACAACCTACCATACACGAAGGAGTTACCGCAAGAATAATCGAGCAAAAAGGCGGAACTTCTGAGCGTTGCGAAATCAACAGGCAGATTAAAGCAGATAACAAACTGCTCCGTGAGCTTAAAAAGCAGTATGCTAAACTCGTTGAAGTGGTCAAGCATACAGTCGCATCTGTTTCAAAAGTTTTTGAAACCTTGCGTAAAAATATGATTTGTTATCGTTATAACATAGAAGCATCGAGTTTTTGGAAGTTTGCTAAAAAGACAGAGGTTAGTGCATTAAAAAGTAAGTCTAACAAACACTTAGAATTATATACAGAGATAAAAGAAAAAGTTGCAGAACGCACGAAGTTGAAAGCAGAGTTGCATAAAATACCTAAATTGCAGATTTTCAAGCGAAGTGAACTGATGTGGCAAATAAATACCCTGTCCGAGCAGATAGAGGAATTGAAATCTGAAAAATCAATGCTGCTTAATGAATTGGGCTGTGCAGATGACAAAGACATATCAAAGATAAATAGCCGTATCTATGATATTACAGAAGCACTTGCTAAAATGGAAAGACACACCGATAATTGTGAGAATGGTATTAAAAATGCCTTGCAGGAATTTGACGAGCTTTAT
The DNA here is from genome assembly GCA_017517985.1 of Clostridia bacterium. The sequence goes on from JAFWWX010000121.1 coordinate 910, forward strand.
ATGCAAACTGCTGATATGGACGCTATGGAGCTTATAGAGGAAAGGTTAAGGATAAGACCGCAAGCTGAGCAAGAAGCGGAAACAGAGTTAAGAACAGCCTATAAGGACAGCTTTTCAAGAGATACATTTAAGGAAAGCATACACAAAATCGACAATGAGTTGCACGAGGACTTGTATTCCGAGCATTCTTCAATTATACGCAAATTAAAGGCTTATAAGCAGCAACAACAAGAGCAGACATATCCCAAACCAAAACAGCATAGCCACGATGACGAAGAATTGGAGTTATAAAAAAAGTTATCGGCAATATGACAAATTTTAGGTAAACCCATTGCGGATATTGAAAAATTATGCTATACTGATTATGCTATACTAAACTCATTATACTGGGTGGAGTATATTCCGCTTTCACGAGGCGTACGCTATTGTTAAAAGCGTGCTCTCTGACTTTTCAGAACTTCGTGAAAGTAATGAGTATTGGTATAGCAACCTATGTCAGAGTATGTGCGTTTTTGGTGCATCACTCTGAAATATGGGTGATGCATTTTTTAATTCTACTGGTTAACCAAAAAGAAAGGGTGATTTTATGAAAAAAATTTTATCTATTATCTTATCAATTACAATGTTGCTTTCTATGGCAATAACGACATTTGCAGAGCGTGAATATGTAGGAGAAACAATAATTAAAGAAAATATACTTTTTATAAACGGAAATCCTATTCCTGCAGCACAACTTCCTAATGGATTTGTATATGTAGGAGTAGAAGATCTTGATAATTATGGATTTGATGTGTATATGAGTTTATATGAAGAAGAAACAGGAAATGTGAAAAAAATATATACTGTTAAAAGAAATGAAAAAAAAGGTATTCGAGTTACAGTGCCAATAGTACCGAAACCTTTAAAGGTATATACAACAAAATCAGAGGTATATATAGATTCAGAAATTCCTGCCAATGTGTTTGAGTTAGAAAACGGAGTAGTACTTGTTCAAAGTGATGAGCTTGCAAAATATGGGAGATTTGATTGGGATTTGGAAAAGCATCAGATTAGTATTGATTTAGAAAAACAATTCTCTTTGCAGCCTTTTATACCTTTTAAAAATGTTATTGGATTAGATGATATAAACGAAATTACAAGCGGTGTAATTGTAAACAATACTGAAAAATTATGTGCGGATATTGATTATGATGATTTGATGAGTTGGTTAAAAGTCTATTGGGATTTTAGTTATGATAGAGTTATAGCTCCTTTATCGGCATTTGATATTTCGGGAAATTACGTAAAGTTTTGGAATAAAGATAAAAGTAAATCATATATTGTATATTCAAATGGCGGTGTTATTGTAGGCAAGTATGGAGACTCGTACGAATCACATGGAGAAGTAAAACAAAATTATGTATGGTATCTGCCTGTTATAAGTAATTCACGAGGTGCACTTAATAGTGCAGATATGAACCTTAATTATACTTATTTTAGAGAAATTCAAGAGGTTGAGTATAAGGGTGAAAAGCAAAGAGAATATACACAGAATGACGATATAGAAATTCCAAAAGAGAATTTTTTAAATTTGAATGGTTCTAGTGGATGGGCAGTTCCGGAAATAGAAAAAGCAGCAGCATGTAATTTAATGATATACGAGCTGTCAGAAAAATACAACAAGCCAATAACAAGGAAAGAGTTTTGTGGACTTGTGTATCGTCTCGTAGCGACAGAATTTAGACCAAATACAGATTCTAGGTTTGGTATAGGTGAGGCAATGCAAAATATAGCATTAGAAAAAGGTGTAACTGGGATAAACGAAAATAAATTTATTGATTGCACCGACTCAATGGTTAATACCTTAACTGCTATGGGTATCATTCAAGGTATGGGCGATGGGCGTTTTGAACCTGATGAATTCATTACAAGAGAACAGGCTGCAACTATTCTTTATAGGATGGCTGAATTTTTGGGAAACAAAACAATTCCAACTGCTACAAAAATATCATATACAGACGAAAACGAGATTTCTGATTGGGCGAAATCCTCCGTTGCTTGCGTGAATGCTATGGGGATAATGAACGGGGTATCTGAAAAAGAATTTGCACCTAAACAAACATATACAGTCGAACAGGCAATCGCAACTATGTTAAGATTATACGAATGTAATTAAGGAGGGACACACAATGAAAAAGTTATTATCCATACTTTTATTTATAACAAGTATTCTCATTATATCAACAAATGCATTTGCAGCTAATGGTGATATTGTAGGACATATATATTCAACAGATATTCGAGCATATATAAACGGAGTTGAAGTTCAATCTTATAACATAGGTGGTAAAACTGCCGTAGTTATTGAGGATATAATCAAAGAAAATTCACATGAGTATATTTATGATGATTCAATCCGTACATTAAAATTCTATTCACTAAACCCCAATTATCTTGTTGAGGATAAAACAGAAAACAAAGCAAAACCCAGTAGGATAATAGGAAATATATATGAAACGGATATTAAAACATCCATCTACGATGTTAATATTCCTACTTACAATATTGGTGGGAAAACTGCTGTTGCAATAGAAGAATTGGGATATGATGGTGCATTTTCACCTATTGGTGGAAAATTTATTTGGAATGAAAAAGACCGTACAATTAGTCTTGAATTTTTGTATGAAACAGGATACACTCCCTTAGAACTCTCGTTAGATAAAAATATAAATATAACTGTAAACGAAAATATGACCGAAGCCGAGGCAACATTTGAGCAACTATTTCATTGTGGTGGGTATCAACAACACTTTAGATTTCCTGACCATATAACAGATGATGCAAATATAGAAGTGGTATTACCTATAAAAGCCAATGGCGAAATAATAGGATATTATTTCCGCAGACCTTCTAAGGATAATAAATTTACAGCATTTACATACTATTATCCCGAAAAACTTAAAGAAGCTGCGAAAAACTATACACCATCCCCACACAGAACGAGAGAGGAAATTATCGGACATTTTACAGGAGTTCATTCTGTTGGAGTACCTGTGGAACGATTTGACACTGATGATTATTCCTTTGTCTATATATCAGTAGCCGGAACATCGTGGACTTCGTATAATCTTTTGCAGGCTTATGATGACGGAACATATATTGATTATCGTGACATAATCGCTATGCGAAATCGTTCGCCGGTGAATTTGGTGCTTGACAGAGAAAATGAAAAAGTTACATTCAAGCATGTTGACCGATATACTCGTGAATGGTTTACCAATTATGAGATAGATTTAAAATCAGGAACAATAAAAGAGATAGAAACAGAGGATTTATCTAATTAAGAGGTGAGATATGAAAAAGTTATTAGCAAGTATATTATCTGTAATAGTTATTCTTCCGACATCATCAACCGTTTTAGCTGCAAATGGTGATGTTGCAGGATATATATACTCTACCGATATATTAGCTTATGTAAACGACAAACCCATTGAAAGTTATAATATTGGTGGAAAAACTGCAATTATAATGGAAGATTTGGCAACAGGTGAGATTAACTACGGATTTGATGTGTGGTATGAGGATGAAAGCCGTAAGTTGACAGTTAATTCCAAAGCTTATAGTGGTTATGGCGAATGTGATGTTAAACGAGGAACTGTCGGCAAAACAACTGGGAAAATATACGAAACAGATATAAAAGTTGTTTTCAATGCAAAAGAGGTTCAAGGATATAACATTGGTGGAAGAACAGCCGTGTGCATAGAGGACTTAGGAGCAGTTACAGAAGATAGTAAGAACTATACATACGGATACTCGGATTATATGTGTAATTTCATATGGGATAATGGTACAAGAACTGTTAAGCTCAACACTTTTCTATCAACTGCTGAAAGCATTGCTGATTATATTGCTCCAAAAGTTGAATTAACATACACCGATGATGTCCTATCTATGTCATTTAACCAATTAAATAGTCATAGAGGATTACCGAACACTATTGCTTATTCTGATGAATTTTTAGCGGATACTTATAGAATAAAACCACTATATCTTCAGGGTGAAGAAATAGGTTTAATGTATATGACTTGGAATGGAAGATGTTATTCCAAACTTGACAAACATAAAATACATAAAGCATCCAAAGAAATATCTGATGTTTTGAGTTATGATGAAGCTCTTTCCTTTATTGATGATAATTTCAACATTATAGACACAAGAGAGAACGAAAATGCAAAGTTTTTCCTTGCCGATAATAAAGAAACGGGTTTTAGATATTTGCTTGCGGCACAAAAGACCAAAGGTTTGTTAGTTCGTAATGCTGATCCTAAAGCAACATTAGAAGAAGACGAAAATGGTGTGACATTCCTTTCTTCCTACACGGCAGGACCTCCCGGTTCAGGAATAGTTCAGGTTACAGAATATTTTATGGATGAAGAATTTGATTTTGATGGATACATAAAAAACTATGAGAATTCTTTAACCGAAGAAGAAATACGACTGTTAAACTCACAAAATGAAGAATTAAATTACAAGATACATTTGACAGATAGAAAAGAACAAACGAAAGATTGTGAAGGAAAATTCTCAATAAAATATACAACCGATAATATTTCAACATCAGGTGATGCAGAATACTTTTCAGGTTCTATTCATAGCAACGGCAACGAATATGAAATATTGCTACAATTTTTTGATGGAAATTATGCAGGTGAACTGACAGATATGTTTTGGGAAATTTCAAGCGGCAATCAGGCGGTGCCAATTCATAACGAAGAAGAAAAATATGATTTGGTTAATGAGAATTTGACAATCACCATAAATGGAAAAACGGCTCAAAAAGTTGCGGTTAAAAGAGTTTCGTGGAAAGGTGAAACAACTGTATATATCTATCCAAGAGATTTACAACCTTTTCCTATGAGTGATGTTAAAGAAATAATCATCAGCGTAGAATAACAAATTGAGTACTATAGGTGACCGAATAATTAAAATTGATAAAGAAAAATTATAGTATAAAGTAGTTAAGGGCATACCGCCGATAAAAAGCGGTATGCCCTTAACTTATGTGTGGAACGATAGAGGCTCATTTTTGAGGGTAGGAATATAAAACCATTAGCTTGTTAATTTCACAAGCTAAAACCCTTGAAAATACTATGTTTGAAATGCTCTATCGTTCCACTTTTTATATGTATTTCAAGGATAATTTTCGCCCTATGGTAAAATATAACCTTGAAAGGCGGTTGATTATACAATGAAAAATATTACTAATGAAATCGTGAAAGAATTTGAACTATATCTGTATGAGGAAGAAAAGAGCGACAACACCATAGAAAAATATATGCGTGATATTCGCTTCTTCCGTGAGTGGCTTGGCGGTAAAGGCATTGATAAATCCGTAGTGCTTGCCTATAAAAAGGAGCTTTGCGAGAGGTACGCACCCAAAAGCGTAAATTCAATTTTATCATCATTAAATGCTTTATTTATGTATATGAATTGGTACGATTTGAAAGTCAAAACCTTAAAAATACAACGCCGGATATTTGCCGATAAAGAAAAAGAACTGACAAAAGCCGAATATGAAAGGCTATTGACAGCAGCTAAAAACAAAAAGAATGAACGGTTATATTATCTGATGCAGACCATAGG